>JAHFVB010000309.1 GCA_023264755.1 Mycobacterium sp.
GACCTCGGCCTTGGTGGTACCGGTACTCGGATAGAGCACCTTGTCCGGGTTGGTCAACCGAACCCGTCCGCAACGCTCCATCGACCCAGTATCGCGCGCGTATCGTGGGACGGGTGAGAATGCTGATGGGCGCGCTACTGATTGCTGCGGCAGTCGCAGCAGCCGCGCCCGCCAGCGCCGACCCCGCCGACCTGGTGCCGTACTGCACCGGCGATCAGACGCCGACGGACTCCAACTGTCGGGCGGCCCCGGCGCAGCGCGCCGTCGAGCCCCAGTCCGGGCTGAGTCCGGACCTGCCCTTCGGGCTCAACCCGGGCAACGTACCCGCGATCTAACCCCGCTCAGTCGTCGTCGCTCGACAGCACCGCGAACGGCGCCGTCGGCACCTCGGCGATCGCCATCTTGGCCGCCGAATCGACGGGGATGACGTTGCCGGCCAGCGCCGCGAGCGCCTTGTTGGTGCCGACGTCGCGGCCCGCCCGTTCGCTCAACAGCCAGCGCACCTCGAGCAGGTCGCAGTAGGCCTGGATCGGCGTTCCGGTCCTTCCGACCGCGGCGTGGGCCAACTGCTCGTAGGGCGTGAGCACCTCGAGCTGCCACAGCCGGGCGGCGGTCGGCTCGTCGACGTCGTGTCCGGCCTCCACGCACAGCTGCGCCTGGTAGGCGTGCAGGTCGCCGAGCAGGATGGCCGCCTGGCCTTCGCCGACGTCCAAGCCGGTGAGGTCGCGCAGATGCTGCGCGTGATAGCGGCGGTCGCCCACCGCGACACGGACCCGCAGCCGGCTCGGATCCGCGCTGTCGGGTTGGAGCGAGAGTTCGTCGACCGCGAAGCCGAGCTCGTTGAGCCGCCGGATGGTGCCCTCGACGCGGTACCGGTCGGTGAAGCCGAAGACCGGCTCGGCGTGAAGGAGCTCCCACAGGCTGTCGTAACGAACCTGAACCTGTTCGGCTTCGGCGATCAGCGTGCCGTGCAGCTCCTCCGGCAATCCCATGCGTTCGGCGAGATCGACCAGCCCCTCGGCCACGTTCTCCACCAGGATCTCGAGGTCGTGCTGGCGCTGTCCGCGGCTCAGCGTCGGATGGATCTCGGACGTCTCGGCGTCGACCAGCCACGCCTGCAACAGCTGTCCGTCGCGGGAGAACAACGTGTTCGCCAGTGAACAGTCGCCCCAGAAGACGCCGTGGCGGTGCAACTCCACCAACAAACCGGCCATCGCGTCGAGTAGCCGGGCCCGGTGTCGCTGCTGGTCGGGCGGCAGCCGCATGAACAATCTGCGGTACTGCCACGACCCCTCCAGGTAGCGGGTGATCAGGATCGCGGTCTCGAATTGTGGTTGCAGCACCAACCCCGCCGGACGAACGGCCGGCAACCCCATGTCCTCGAGTCGACGCAGCACGTCGTACTCCTTGAGCGCAACGCGCGGCGGCATGTCCTTGACGGCCCACAGGTGGCCGTCGGCGTCGACGAACTTCACCAGGTGTCGGCTCATCCCCACGGCGATGTCGTGCAAGGGCACCTCGGGCATCATCCACTCCGAAAGCGGTTTGTCCCAGGGCAATCCCAGCAGACCAGGAGTCGGTGCCCGGAGTCGCAGCTCGGGGGTAAGTTCCCGGGTCGCTTCGCTGAAGCCCTCCGGTCTAATTTCCCGGGTCGCTTCGCTGGAGCCGCGCTTGCGTGGACTGCCCTCCGGTGTCACTTCAGTTGATGCGTTCACCGGTCTTCGGATGGAACAGGTGCACCGCGCCCTCGGGGTTCTTGCGCAGCCGCACCGTGTCGGCCAGCTTCGGCGCCGTACGCGGGTTGCACCGCGCCACCAGTTCGACTCCCGAGCCCGCGTGGGTATAGACGTAGGCCTCGCTGCCGAGATCCTCGACCAGGTCGACGACGACCTCGACGCCGTCGGAGTCGGAGAGCTCGAGCTGCTCGGGGCGAATTCCGAAGGTGACCTCCGTGAGCCCGGCAGCGCTGAGCTTCGCCAGGTCGTCGCGGTCGAGTTGCAGCGTCGAGTCGCCGATCTTGACCCCCTCGGGGGTGACGGGCAGGTCCACCAGGTTCATCGCCGGCGATCCGATGAAGCCCGCGACGAACGCATTGGCCGGACGATCGTAAAGCTCATTTGGCGCAGCGAATTGCTGCAGCTTCCCGAAGCGCAGCACGGCCACCCGGTCACCCATCGTCATGGCCTCCACCTGGTCGTGGGTGACGTAGACGGTGGTGGTGCCCAGGCGACGCTGCAGCGCGGCGATCTGGGTACGGGTCTGCACCCGCAGCTTGGCGTCCAGGTTGCTCAGCGGCTCGTCCATGCAGAACACCTGCGGCTCCCGCACGATGGCCCGGCCCATGGCGACGCGCTGACGCTGACCGCCGGATAGCTTGGCAGGCTTGCGATCCAGGTGCTCGGTGAGGTCGAGCACCTTGGCGGCCTCTTCGACCTTGCGGCGCCGCTCGTCGGCCGGTACCCCACGCAACTTCAGCGCGAAGCCCATGTTCTCGGCGACCGTCTTGTTGGGATACAACGCATAGTTCTGGAACACCATCGCGATGTCGCGGTCCTTGGACTGCACGCCGGTCATGTCCTTGCCGCCGATCTCGATGCTGCCCTCGTCGATGTCCTCGAGGCCGGCCAGCATGCGCAACGCGGTGCTCTTGCCCGAGCCGGAAGGTCCGACCAGAACGATGAATTCGCCGTCCTTGATGTCCAGGTTCAGGTTGTCCACCGCGAGCTTGTCCGAGCCCTCGTAGATGCAGGAGGCGTTCTTGTAGGTGATCGATGCCATGTCTAGCTCCTTGGAAGTTGAGGGGAAGGGTTACTTGATCGCGCCGAAGGAAAGTCCGCGCACCAGCTTGTTTTGGGCGAACCACCCGCACAGGATCACGGGCAGCGCGGCCATGGTTGCGGCCGCCGACAGCACGGCCCAGTACTGACCCTCGCCGGCGATGAAGCCGACCAGGTACACCGGCATGGTCTGAGCGTTCACCGCGGTCAGGTTCACCGCCAGGAAGAACTCATTCCAGGCGAAGATCACGCAGATCAACGCCGTCGCGGCGATACCGGGCGATACCAACGGAAGGATCACCTCGCGCACCGAGCGCCACAGGCTCGCGCCGTCGAGGCTGGCGGCCTCGAGGAGTTCTCCTGGCACTTCGAGGAAGAACGAGCGCATCATCCACACGGCGATCGGCAAGTTCATCGACGTGTACAGGATGACGAGAGCCCAGATGTTGTCCAGCAGACCGATGTTGGACACGATCACGTAGAGCGGCAAGATCGCTGCCACGACGGGCAGCATCTTGGTGCTCATGAAGAAGAACAGGGCATCCGACGTCTTGCGGACGGGTCGCAGCGATAGCGCGAACGCGGCGGGCACCCCCAGCAGCAGCACCAGAATGGTCGACATTCCGGTGGCGAACACCGAATTCAGCATTGCGGGCCCGATGCCCTGATCGAAGACTGCCGAGTATTGATCCAGGGTGGGGGCGAAGAACAGCTTGGGCGGGCTGGTCGCGGCGTCGCTCTCCTGCTTGAAGGAGGTCAACACCATCCAGAACACCGGGAAGAAGAACCCCAGCCCGGCGATCCATGCCACGACGCCCCAGGGGCTGAACTTCTTGGACTTCTTCTTGCGGGCGGGCACTGCATCGCTTGTTGCAGTGGTCCTTGCCGTGCTGTCCACTACGTTCGGAGTAGTCATGGTCTTAGGCCGCCTCTTCCTTGCCGGAGAATGATTTGAAGATCAACCGAAGCGCAAAGCTGGCGATGAACATCGTGAAGATGACGACCACCACGCCCATGGCGGCGGCCTGACCCATGTCGAAGCCGAGGAACGCGCGCTGATAGATGTAGAACGGCAGATTCGAGCTTGCGACGCCTGGTCCGCCCTGCGTCATCATGAAGATGGCGTCGAACGTGTTGACCAGGTAGATCGCCCCGAGCACCACCCCTAGTTCGATGAACCGTCGAAGATGCGGCAGGGTCAGCTCCCGGAAGAGTTGAAACGCGCCGGCACCGTCAACCCGGCCAGCCTCGAGTTGATCGCGAGGCATCGAGGTCAGGCCGGCCAAGATCAGCAGCATCATGAAAGGCGTCCACTGCCAGATCAATTCGACCATCACCATCGTCAGCGGGAACTGACCGATCCAGTCGACCTTGCCGATGCCGACCAGCGACAGCACCCAGTTCAGGATGCCGTTGGTCGGGTCCAGAATCGTCGTCTTCCAGATCAGCGCGCCAGCCACGGGGGTGATCAGGAACGGAGTGATCAACAGCGTTCGGATGACGCCGCGACCGAGGAAGGCGCGATCCAACAGCAGCGCCAACAGCAAGCCCAGGAACGCCGAGATGAGCACCACTCCGACGATCAGGATGACGGTGTTCAATGCCACCGACCAGAATTGGGTGTCCTTGACCACGGCGATGTAGTTGCTGAACCCGACGAACTGCCGCGAACCCGGACGGACCAGGTTCCACGAAAGCGTCGAGTAGTACAGCGTGAACAGGAACGGGATTTGGGTGACGACGATCATGAAGATCAGCGCCGGGAGCAGCGGTCCACGCCTGCGCCAGCCCTCGGCCCGGCTTACGCCGGTGTCCTGCGCCTCCCGGATCTTTCGAACCCGTTCCGCCACCTCCCGCTCGTCGGCGGCAGCCTCGGTATCAGCTGTAAGAGTCATGACTTCCCCTGGTATGTCCGGCCGACGACCTCGGCGTATTCCTGAGCTTGGTTGAGCGCTTCTTCGACGGTGGTGTCGCCGGCGATCGCTGCGCTGATCTGTTGGCTCACCCTGGTGCCGAGGTCCTGGAACTCCGGAATCCCGACGAACTGAATCCCGGTGTACGGAACCGGTTGGACGGTGGGCTTGGTCGGATTCGCATTGGTGATCGATTGCAGGGTCAGCGGTCCGTAGGACTTCGAGATCGCTTGGTATTCCGGCAAGTCCGTGTACGTCGACGTGCGACTGCCGGGTGGGACGCGGGCCCAGCCCAGCTTCTCCCCGACCAGCTTCATGTAGTCCCGGTTGGTCATCCACGAGATGAACTTCCAGGCGCCGTCGGGGTTCTTGGCGCCCTTGGGAATTCCGAGCGCCCAGGTGTATAGCCAACCGGAGTTGGGCTTTTCGACGATGGGGGCGGGCAGGTAGCCGATCTTGCCGACCAGATCAGGGTAGGTCTTGGGATCCTCCAGCACCGACACCGCCGAGGTGGCGTCGTACCACATCGCCGTCTGGCCCTGGCCAAAGAGGTTGGCGCACTCTTGGAATCCGGTCGAGGAAGCGCCGAGTTCGCCCGCGTCCTTGATCAGGTCGACGTAGAAGTTGACGGCCTTCTTGACCTCTGGGCTGTTGAGCTTCGCGTTCCACTTGTCGTCGAACCAGCGTCCACCGAAGGTGTTGATCACCGTGTCCAGCGGCGCGAGCACCTCACCCCAGCCCGGCTTGCCGCGCAGGCAGATGCCGTCCGTGCCGTTCTTCTCCTTGATGGTCTTGGCCCACTGTGCGACTTCTTCCCACTGGGGCTGATAGTTCGGGTTCTGATTGACCTTGATACCGGCCTTTTCGAACATGTCCTTGCGGTACATCAGGAAGGACGACTCGCCGTAGAACGGGACGGCGTACATGTTGCCCTGGTAGGACAGTGACTCCCGCAGCGACGGGATGAAGTCCTGCTCGTCGTAGCCCGGCGTGTTCTTGGCGTAGTCGGACAGGTTGCGCAACCAGCCGTCCTTGGCCCACTGCGGGGTTTCGAAGTTGCTGATCATCGCGACGTCGAACTGAGACCCGCCCATTGCCGTCGACATGGTGATCTTGGCGCGGGCCTGGTTCTCCGACAGCGTGATGAACTTCAGCTTGGTGCCGGGATTGTCCTTCTCGAACTCCGACGAAAGCTTCTGGGCGTCCGTCATCTGCGAGTTGGACACCAGGGCGATCGTCACCTCGTTCGCCGAGGCCCCCAGGCTGCCCGCGCCAGAGCATCCCGCGGTGAGCAGCAGTCCGGCCGCGGCCGCACACGCCGACAACTTGTACAGCACTCTTCGTTGCTTCACACTCTTGCCTCGCTCCTCATTGAGTCAATAACCAACGTGCACAATCGATATCGCATACCAGCAACCGGGCGAGCCGGCCACGTAGGGCCGCCAGCGTGGCCCGATGCTTGGCGGCTCCGCTGGAGATCAAGATCGTCTTCGCGCAGTTACGGATGTCTTCCAGGGGCACCGACACCGAGCGGCGGGCCAGTTCGGTGTCGACCGGATTTCCGTCGGCGTCGAAGAAGCGGCCCCCGATCTCGCCGACGGCCCCGAGCGTGATGAGCTCGTCGAGCATCCGGCCGTCGAGGAAGCTGCCTTCGAACAAGGTGGTGG
>JAHFVB010000310.1:0-1558 GCA_023264755.1 Mycobacterium sp.
CGAGAGCGCGACGTCCAAGGGGTCCAAGGAGCCCCAGGGTTAGGACGTGTTCAGGTCGACGGCCGCGCGGATGAGTGCGGTGAAGGCGTCCTCGTCCAGCTCGTCGTGCTCGCCGAAGTCGATGGCCCGCCGGGTGTTGCCGTCCAAGCTGGAGTTGAACAGTCCGGTGGGATCGTCCAACTTCGCGCCCTTGGCGAAGGTCACCTTCACCTTGTCCCGATAGGTCTCGCCGGTGCAAAGCATTCCGTCGTGATACCAGGTCGGAACGCCACGCCACTTCCACTCCTCGACCACGTCGGGGTCGGCCTGTTTGATCAGCGCGCGGAGCCGGGCGAGCAGTTCGCCGCGCCAGTCGGCCAACTCCTCGATCTTGGCGTCGATCAACTGGGCCGGAGTGTCTGCGTTCGTCATGGCTTCTCCTCGTTGATGCGGATCAGGGTGCCTGCGGGGTCGCGGACCGCGCAGTCACGCACCCCGTACGGCTGTTCGGTGGGCTCCTGGACGATTTCGGCGCCGCCGGCCTGCAGCCGGTCGAACGTGCCGTCGAGATCCGGGGTGGCCAACGTGATGATCGCGTAGGTGCCCTTGGCCATCAGCTCGGCGATGGTGCGGCGTTCGTCGTCGGTGATGCCGGGATCCGCGGCCGGAGGATGCAGCACGATCGACATTCCCGGCTGATTCGGAGCACCCACCGTGATCCAGCGCATCTCGCCGCCGCCGACGTCGGCTCGGACCTCGAAGCCGAGCAGGTCCCGATAGAACGCGAGGGAGGCCTCTGGGTCGTCGTGCGGCAGGAAGGTGTGGTGAATGGTGATGTCCATGGCGGTCACGTTAGGTCCAGCGGGGCGAGCGACGCTTCTCGATTCCTGATCAACCGACGGCGACGAATGGACTGATCGCGTCGTGGGCGAACTGGATGACATTGACCGACGGATTGCCGTCCGGGTAGCTGACCGTCGCGAGCAGGTTGGCCCCTGCATCGACGAAGTCGCCGTCCGCGCGGCCCTGATGGGTCGTCGAGGTAACCAGGATGATCCCGGACGTACCCGCCTGCTTGGCCAGTGGCACGGAGAACTGGGCGTTCTGCACGGTACTGTTCGCGCGGTCTTCGGTGATGATCCGGTTGGCCGGAAAACCGAGCAGCACCAACATGTCCCGCATTCGCTCGGCTTCGGTGTGGCCGTTCTGAGGGTTGCCCCCGGTGACGATGACCGGGGACTGGGGGAAGAACTGGGCGACGGTCAGCCCCGTCAGCACCCGGCGGCGCAAAATCGTGCGCATGGTGCCGTCCGGAGTCAAGCCGTAGCCCAGGATGACGATGGCCGGACGCGTGAAGTCCTTGACCTGGGGGACGGCCCGGGCCTCGGCGGGAGTCAGGCCACCCAGCGCGGCTGCGGCGGCAATGGCCAACGCCACTGCCCTGGACTTCCATCGACCGGGCATTCGTCCTCCGCAACTGCTGTGACAGCTGAGGCCGATGTTACTGGTGTCGTGGCGGCTTCGAAACGCTGATGGGTCGCGTCACCTGCCGCTCCACGCACGGTGGGAGCCCGGCCGA
>JAHFVB010000310.1:1568-6338 GCA_023264755.1 Mycobacterium sp.
ACGCTCGGGGGCACCTCGACCAACTCGGTGAACCGCGTGCTGAACGTGCCGAGTGACGAGCAGCCGACCGCGAAGCACACGTCGGTGACGCTGAGCTCGCCGAGAGGCAGCAGCGCCATCGCCCGCTCGATCCTGCGCGTCATCAGGTACGAATACGGCGGTTCGCCGTAGGCCAACCGGAATTGGCGACTGAGATGCCCGGCGGACATGTGCACCCCGCGCGCGAGCTCCTCGACGTCCAACGGTTGCGCGTACTCCCGGTCGATGCGGTCGCGAACCCGGCGCAGCAGCGCCAGCTCTGGCAAGCGTGGGTCGGATCGGGCGGCCACCTCTCCAACCTAGAGCTCGGGCAGCCCCAGCCAGTCGTCGACCTCGAAGCCGTCGCCGCGCGCCACGATCGATGCGCCACCGTGGCCGGGGTAGTGCGCGGGGATGACCGCAGCCCGCGCCCGGGCGGCCTCGGTGAACACCCGCTTGCGGGTGGCGGCAGCGGTCCTCGGGTCGACGTCGAACCCGCAGGGGTCCGCTGGGCGGGGCAGCTGGATCGGGCAGTGCGTCAGGTCGCCGACGAACACCGCGGGTTGGCCCGCGTCCAGCCAGAGCACCGAGGATCCGGGCGTGTGGCCGGGCGCTGGGCGCAGCCGCAGCGATTCGCTCAACTGGAGGTCGTCGCCCCACAGTTCCATGTGAGCCGCGACGGGAAGCACGCTGTCGTCGAACAGGATTCGCGCGTGCTCGGTATGCCCCGCCCCGTCGGGGGAGAAGAACCGGTAATCGGCCTCGGGAATCACGTAGCGCGCGTTGGGGAACGTCGGCACCCAGGCTCCGTCGGCCAGCCGGGTGTTCCATCCGACGTGGTCGGTGTGCAGGTGGGTGTTGACGACGACGTCGACGTCGGCGGGGTCGACCTCGGCTCGGCTCAGCGCGCCGAGGAAGTCGGTCTGCAACCCGGAAAGTCCTGGCATCTGGGGACGTTCGCGGTCGTTGCCCACACCGGTGTCCACGACGACGGTCAGCCCGTCGACCTGAATCACCCAGCTCTGCATCATCACCCGCCACCGCAAGGTGTCCGGATCCAGGAACGTGGGAACCAGCAGCTCGGCGTGCTCGCCCCACGCCTGCGGCGGCGTCTCGGCGAACAGGTTCGTACCGACGTCGAACTGCCATTCGACGACCCGGGTGACGACGGCGTTGCCCAGCCGGATGCGGTCAGCCATCGCCCGACCCTACGAGGTGGTCAGGCGCTGGCTCGCTGCTGGGGCAAATACGGGGTGATGTTGGCGAGCGCACGGTCGACGTAGTCGTCCTTCTCGCCGACCGGGGCGACGTAGTGGAGCGCCTCGGTGGCCGCGGACAGGCCTTCGAGGCGGACCATCGCCCAGGCGGCGAGGTACGCCGAGGAAAGGCAGCCACCCGCGGTGGCGACGTTGTCCGCCGCGAAGAACGGTTGGTTGAGCACTTCGACTCCAGCCTCCTGCACCCACGGCTTGGTCGTCAGATCCGTGCAGGCGGGCACGTCTCCCAGGAGTCCGAGTTTGGCCAGTAGCAGCGTGCCGGAGCATTGCGCACCGATGACTTGCCGGGCCGGATCCAGTCGTATCTGCGCCAGCAGGGCCGGGTCGGCGGCTAGCTCACGGGTGCGCACGCCGCTGCCGACCAGTACGGCGTCGGCGGTGTTCGCTTCCTCTAGCCCGATGTGGGCTTCGATGACGAGGCCGTTCATCGAACGCACCCGCGTGGTGGGGCTGGCGATGGAGACCGTCCAGTCGGGCCGGCGGATGCGGTTGAGCAGGCCGAGCGCGATGAGTGAGTCCAGTTCGTTGAAGCCTTCGAAGGTCAGGATGGCGATGTTCATGACGGTGAGCGTAGGACCGCTCATCCATGACGATCAATCAATTGTTCTGGATACAATCCCGTCATGGGACGCGCTCGGTACCACGCCGTCGTCGCTGAACTCGCGGCCGACATTCGCGAGGGCAGACTCGCGCCGGGGGCCCGGCTTCCGACGCACCGCGAACTCGCGGCCCGACACGGGGTCGCGGTCGTCACCGCCTCCCGGGTCTACGCCGAGCTCGCCACCATGGGGCTGATCAGCGGCGAGACCGGGCGCGGCACCTTCGTCCGTGACACCCAGCTGCCTCCCGGCCACGGCGTCGACCAACCGGAGCCGACGGATGGTTCGGTGGACCTGAACTTCAACTACCCCGCGTTGCCAGGCCAAGCGGAGCTACTGCGAAAGGGCCTGCGCCAGTTGGCCACCCAGGGTGACCTGGACTCGCTGCTGCGCTATCAGCCGCACGGCGGGCGCGCCACCGAACGGGCCGTCGTGGCGCGGCAACTGCGGTGGAGCGGCGTCCCGGTGGGGCCCGATCAGGTGGTGATCGTCGCCGGCGCCCAACACGGATTGGCGACGGTCGCGATGGCGCTGCTCGAACCGGGCGACGTCGTCGCCGTCGACGCGCTGACCTACCCGGGGTTCAAGGCGCTCGCCCACACGCTGCACCTTCAGCTCGCACCCATTCGGGCTGCCGACGACGGCCCCGATCTCGATGCGCTGCAAAGCATCTGCGCCCGTCGCCGCATCAGCGCCGTCTACACCATGCCCACCCTGCACAACCCGCTCGGCTGGGTCACCCCTACGCGCTCAAGACTGCAGCTCGTCAAGATCGTCCGCGAACACGGTCTGCTGCTGATCGAGGACGGCGCCTACGCCTACCTGGCCGAGCAACCCCCGTCGCCGCTGGCCGCCCTGGCTCCGGAGTCGACCGTCTACGTGTCCGGGCTGTCCAAGAGCGTGGCTACTGGCCTGCGGTTCGGATACGTGGCCGCACCCAAGCGGCACGTGGCCGCCATCGAGCGCGTCATTCGCGCGACCACCTGGAACACTCCCGCGATGATCACCGCCCTGTGCACCGGATGGATCGCAGACGGCACCGTCGCTCGACTGGAGCTCGAGAAGCGAGCCGACGCCCGGCACCGGCAAGCCATCGCCCGCGAAGTCTTGGCCGACTTCCCGTTGATCGGCCATCCCAACTCGTACTTCTCGTGGCTGCCACTGGGCGAGGGGTTCCGCGCCGACCAACTGGCCGCCCGCTTGAACGGAGCGGGCATCGCGGTGTCGACGGCCGAACCGTTCAGCACCACCAAGACCACCCCACAGGCCATCCGACTGGCACTCGGATCGGTGCCGACGGACGTGCTGCGTCAGGCCCTGACGACGGTGCGCAGGGCGCTTACGGCTTGATCCTGATCTTGCCGGGGCTGTACCAGCCCATGCGGGTCGCGGTGCCGAGCTCGATCGTCGCCGGCTGAGCTTGATCGATGACGTCGAACTTGCGCAGCGAGCCCCAGTCGCGGCCCCAGTCGTGCGACAGGTAGGTGGCCATCACGTGGGCCCGCAGCAGCAGGTCGCTGATGCCGAGCAAGCCGCCGTTGATCCCGTCCTCCCAGGTGTCGGTATCGAGCTTCTTGGCGCTGTAGTCCGGCGTGATGCGGAACTTCGGGATCTGGGTGACGCCGTGGGAGTGCAACATCGGCTGCTGGCAGGGGAAGGCCAACCCCACCGCCCAGTCCATCAGCACCGGCTGCTGCGACCCGATGAACTGTTGAATGGTGCGGAGCTCCGGTACCCGCGGGGGCGTCACGGCGATCCAGTCGCCGGGGGTCAGCGAGCGGTCCTCGGCGACCACCCGCACGACGGGGGCGTCGGCCGGAATCTGGGCGCGGTCGAAGCGCAGGTTGCGCCACGACGGGGTGGGACCAAGGTCGTAGGGTGCGACGCGGCCCGCGGGCGCCAGGCTGCCGTCCGGTCCGGGGCGCCCGTACTCCAATTCGACTGGCTGGCCCTCGGTGTGGCCGTTGAACACGCTGTTGCCGGTGATGGTGCCCGCGGCGGTGATCACGACCAACGGATGCTTGCCGTCCGGTGGAGGCAGGCGGTACCACGACGACGTCAGCTTGGCCTGCTGTTGCGGGCCCTCGACCCAGGTGCCCGCGACGGGGACCCGGGCGGGATCGAGCCCGTACGGCAACGGCATGGTCGAGCCGTTGAGCCCGGGCGTCTTCAACCGGACCGGGGCATCCCAGTCGTAGTCGGTGCCGGGCATCGGCAGCGGCATCCGAAGTGATTCCGCCACGATGTGATCGGGGACGCCGTTGGGCGTGAAGCCGACCGGGTTGGCGCCGCCGAGCGGTCCGAGTGGCCCGTAATCACCCGCCACGGCACTCAGGAAGCCCCGGTTGGCATCGGGTTCGACGAGCACGTCGTCGGCCAGCCCGCAGCCACCACCCAGGGCCTTGAGGTTCGACGACCCGTTGGAGTAGGTCCCGTACTGGCGCACCAGCCCGGCCAGCATGGAGCCGACGAACACCGCCACCATGAACGCGGCGATGGCGGGAACCGGGGCCGCCGTCACGAGGCGGACCAGCCGGCCTTCGGGCCGGTCGCCCTCGGTGAAGTGCAGCCAGAACGCCCACAGCGCCGCTATTCCGAAGAGCGCGAACAAGATCAGGCTTATCGTGACGCCGCCGATGGCGGGCTGGGCATTGTTGAACGGCACGCCGTAGCTCGACACGTACCACCAACCGTTGGTGGTGGCGAAGCACAGCGCGGCGACGAACAGCACCGCCGCGGTGAAGGCCATCCGGTTGCGGGCCGAGCGCAGCACCATCGGCGACACCAGCACCGTGGCCACGGCGGCCATGGCCGCACCGACCGCGGCGAACAGCCCGAAGTGGTGCACCCACTTGGTCGGAGTGAACATCAGGAAG
>JAHFVB010000627.1 GCA_023264755.1 Mycobacterium sp.
CATCACGGCCCGAATCACGGCCCGAATCACGCTTGCGGCGCCGCCCGCAGCACCCGGCGGGCATACCCGATCCAGCAGACCAGGGTGGCGACCAACCCGAACGCAAGCACCAGCAGCGGGGCGGCCACCAGGTCGACGGCCACCGAATCGCCACCGGGTAGCCGTCGGTCCACGAGCGCTTCGGTCATGAGCGGCAGCAGGGCGGAGGCGACGGTCGCCATGGCGCCGATCAGGGCGGCGCCGAACCGCTCCCTCGCTGCGCTGAAGGCCATGAAACCCGCTGAAAGGCAGGCCAATACGCCCAGGGGTAGCGGGCGAAGGCTGGCGTTCAGCTCGCCGGCGACGTGCCACGTCCCCCAACCGGTCAGCGTCGCGGAACCGGCGCCGGTGCGCACGGCGTACCACGGCCACAGGGTGGCGACGGCGACGATGACCGCGCCGAGGGCGACGATCGTCCACTTGGTGAGCACGGCTTCGATGGTGGTCCCCCGATCACTTTGGCCGGATGCTATCAACGCTTCCGCACCGGCCGACGAGGCGCCGAGGCGTTAGAAGTAGCGGGGGAACTGCGACCAATCGGGATCGCGCTTCTCCAGGAACGCATCGCGACCCTCGACGGCCTCGTCGGTCATGTAGGCCAGCCGGGTGGCCTCGCCGGCGAAGATCTGCTGGCCCACCAATCCGTCGTCGATCAGATTGAACGAGAACTTCAGCATGCGGGTGGCCTGTGGCGATTTCCCGTTGATCTCCGAAGCCCACTGCAGTGCGACGGTTTCCAGTTCGGCATGGTCGACCACCTGGTTCACGGCTCCCATGTCGAACATCTGCTCGGCCGAGTAGGTGCGGCCGAGGAAGAAGATCTCGCGCGCGAACTTCTGTCCCACCTGCCGGGCTAGGTACGCGCTGCCGTAGCCGCCGTCGAAGCTGCCGACGTCCGCGTCGGTCTGCTTGAAGCGGGCATGCTCGCGGCTGGCCAGGGTCAGGTCGCAGACCACGTGCAGACTGTGCCCGCCGCCCGCCGCCCACCCGTTGACCAGACAGATGACGGGTTTCGGCATGAACCGGATCAACCGTTGCACCTCGAGGATGTGCAGCCGGCCCGCTTGGGCCGGGTCCACCGTCTCGGCCGTCTCGCCCGAGGCGTACTGGTACCCGGTTCGCCCCCGAATGCGTTGGTCGCCGCCCGAGCAGAACGCCCACCCGCCGTCCTTGGGGGACGGCCCGTTGCCGGTCAGCAGCACCACGCCGACGTCGGGAGACATTCGGGCGTGGTCGAGCACCCGGTAGAGCTCGTCGACGGTGTGCGGGCGGAACGCGTTGCGCACCTCGGGCCGGTCGAACGCGATGCGCACGGTCGGCTGCGGCTTCCCGTCGACGACGTGGCGGTGGTAGGTGATGTCGGTCAGTTCGAAACCAGCGACGGCCTGCCAGGCGGTGGGGTCGAACGGATTGTCAGCGCTCACGTGCTTGACTCTAGAGCGCGCTGCCGCGGTGTTTCACAGGTGGCACTCAGGGGTACAAGGCCCCGCGACAACGGATTGAACGAAGAGGAGTCACGATGAAGCGGTCGGCGAGTGTGTTGATAGCGGGAGCGGTCGCGGCCCTCGTGCTCGGAGGTTGTTCCAAGACACCGGCGATTACCGGCGGGGACACCACGTGCAAGGACTACCTGGCGGCCGACGAGAAGACCCAGACCGACGCGGTCACCAAGATGTTGAAGGACGAAAAGGGCGCTGACGCAGCCCAACTCGAGATCACCGCGACGAAGGCGGCGGTTCAGACCTACTGCCAGACCATCGCGACCCCCGACACCAAGATCAAGGCCGCGCCTCACCTGTAGAGGTCGTTCGCCGTCCGCGCGCCGGTCGGCCACGTGTCGAGCTAGATCGAGATTCCCGCGGCGCCGAGCGCATTGACGAGGCCCGCGGGGCGCTGGTCGGTCGGCAGCGGATCGACGAGCTCGAACCGGCAACCGACGTCGCGGGCGGCGCCGTCGGCCTCTGCGCTGTCGCCGATCATCACCGCGTCCTCGGCGCCCACTCCGAGCCGCTTCAATGCGGTCGCGAAGATCTCGGGGTGGGGCTTGACGGCGCCGACTTCGTAGGACAACACGAACTCGTCGACGTCGTCCAGCACGCCGAGCGACGCGAAGGCCGGCCGCACGTCGCAGGCGATGTTGGATACCACGGCGACGCGTATGCCCTTGT
>JAHFVB010000023.1 GCA_023264755.1 Mycobacterium sp.
TCACCCAGGAGATCGTGTATCCGCGGGTGCATCCCGCTCCGATGGAAACCTGCGGCGCGGTGGCCGATCTCGACCCGGTGAGCGGCAAGTTGACCCTGTGGTCGACGACGCAGGCGCCGCACGCCCACCGGACGCTGTACGCGTTGGTGGCCGGGCTGCCGGAACACAAGATCCGCATCGTCTCCCCCGACATCGGCGGCGGTTTCGGCAACAAGGTCCCGATCTATCCCGGCTACGTGTGCGCCATCGTGGCGTCGCTGATACTCGGCAAGCCGGTCAAGTGGATGGAGGATCGCAGCGAGAACCTGACGTGCACCGGGTTCGCGCGGGACTACATCATGGTCGGCGACATCGCGGCGACCAGGGACGGCAAGATCCTCGCGATCCGGTCCCACGTGCTGGCCGACCACGGCGCCTTCAACGGCACTGCGGCCCCGGTGAAGTACCCGGCGGGCTTCTTCGGGGTCTTCACCGGAAGCTACGACATCGAGGCCGCGTATTGCCACATGACCGCCGTCTACACGAACAAGGCCCCCGGCGGCGTGGCGTACGCCTGTTCGTTCCGCATCACCGAGGCGGTGTACTTCGTCGAGCGCCTGGTGGACTGTCTGGCCCAGGAGCTCGAACTGGATCCGGCTGAACTCCGGCTGCGAAACCTGCTGCGGCCCGAGCAATTCCCGTACCGGTCCAAGACCGGCTGGGAGTACGACTCCGGGGACTACGAGACCACGATGCGGCTGGCGATGGACATGATCGGCTACGACGCCTTGCGCGCCGAGCAGGCCGAGAAGCGCACCCGCGGGGAACTGATGGGCATCGGGATGTCGTTCTTCACCGAGGCCGTCGGGGCGGGGCCGCGCAAGGACATGGACATCCTGGGGCTCGGCATGGCCGACGGGTGTGAGCTGCGGGTGCATCCGACGGGCAAGGCCGTGGTCCGGCTGTCCGTGCAGTCGCAGGGCCAGGGCCACGAGACCACCTTCGCGCAGATCGTCGCCGAGGAACTCGGCATCCCGCCCGCCGACATCGACGTCGTCCACGGCGACACCGACCAAACCCCGTTCGGGCTGGGTACCTACGGCAGCCGTTCCACCCCGGTGTCGGGTGCGGCCGCGGCGCTGGTGGCCCGCAAGATCAGGGACAAGGCCAAGATCATCGCCTCGGGCATGTTGGAGGTCAGCGTCGCCGACCTGGACTGGGAGAAGGGATCGTTCCACGTCAAGGGCGACCCGACGGCGTCGGTGACCATCCAGGACATCGCCATGCGCGCGCATGGCGCCGGTGACCTTCCGGAGGGGATCGAAGGCGGGTTGGATGCCCAGATCTGTTACAACCCGGTCAATCTCACCTATCCCTACGGGGCGTACTTCTGTGTCGTCGACATCGATCCCGGCACTGCCGTGGTGACGGTGCGCCGCTTCCTGGCCGTCGACGACTGCGGCACCAGGATCAATCCGATGATCATCGAGGGTCAGGTGCACGGAGGGCTCACCGACGGCATCGGGATGGCGCTGATGGAGATGATCGCGTTCGACGAGGACGGCAACTGCCTCGGCGGGTCGCTGATGGACTATCTCATCCCGACCGCGATGGAGGTTCCGCACTTCGAGACCGGGCATACCGTCACCCCCTCGCCGCACCATCCGATCGGAGCCAAGGGCATCGGCGAGTCGGCGACCGTCGGATCGCCGCCCGCGATCGTCAACGCGGTGGTGGATGCGTTGGCGCCGTTCGGAGTTCGGCATGCGGACATGCCGCTGACACCGTCTCGGGTGTGGGAGGCGATGCAGGGCCGGGCGACCCCACCCATCTGATGAGCACTCCGATGACGATGTCCGAACGCGCTGCGCAACTGACGCTGGCGCGGACGCCCTTCGTGCATGCCACGGTGGTGCGGGCCCAGCCGCCCAGCTCGGCGCATCCGGGTGATGAGGCAATCCTGCTGTCCGACGGCACGATCGAGGGTTTCGTCGGCGGTCAGTGTGCGCAGAACTCGGTGCGCAAGGCGGCACTGGGGGCGCTTCAGGCGGGGGAGAGCGTGCTGCTGCGGGTGCTGCCCGACGGGGACGTGCACTTCCCCGAGGCGCCCGGCGCCTGCGTCGTCGTGAACCCGTGCCTGTCGGGCGGGGCACTGGAGATCTTCCTGGTGCCGCAGGTGCCACCGCCGCTCATCCGGATAGCCGGGGCGACGCCGATCGCCGACGCGTTGGCGGGATTGTGCGGGAACCTCGGCTACGCAACGGTCAGGGCCGAGGTGGGCGATGCGACGGGCGGGTGCGGTGACGCCGACGCCGGCCTGACCGGTGCCACGGCGGTGGTGATCGCCAGCCACGGCGGGCCCGAGGCCGAACTGATCCGCGCCGCACTTGATGCCGGGGTGGGCTTCATCGGGTTGGTAGCCAGCAGGATTCGCGGCGAGTCGGTGCTGACCGCGCTCGAGTTGACGGACGCCGAGCGGGCCAGGGTGCACACCCCCGTCGGGTTGTCCATCGGAGCGAAGACGCCCGCCGAGATCGCGGTGTCCATCCTCGCCGAGGTCATCGCCGCGATTCGCGTGGAGGGGCTGACGTCGACCGGTCGCCTCCCGTCGCCGCCGCAACTGGTGACGGACCCGGTGTGTGGCATGACCGTCGTGGTCGGGCCGGCGACCCCGCATGCGTCCGCGGCCGGAGTCGAACACTGGTTCTGCAGCACGGCGTGCCGGGCCACGTTCGCGGCCGCAGGCGTCGACTCGTGAGCCTGGCCCGGGCTACCGGTAGAGCGTTGGGATCGGTGGCGCGGTGAGTGAGCCGTTCGCCGACGTCGACGCCGTGGTGCGGCGGTTCGATGCAGAGGACTATCTGCTCGACGAGGGTACGGCCGCGGCCATCTACCTGGCCGTCACCCTGGGCCGTCCGCTGCTGCTGGAGGGTGAGCCGGGAGTCGGCAAGACGACGGCGGCCAAAACCCTGTCCGTAGTGCTCAATTCACCTCTGATCAGGTTGCAGTGCTATGAGGGGCTGACGGCCGCGGAGGCACTCTACGACTGGAACTATCAGCGTCAGCTGCTGGGCATCCGACTCGCCGAGGCCAACGGTACCGGGCTGGCCGAGGCCGACCTGTACACCGAGGCCTACCTGGTGGACCGCCCGATCCTGCAATGCGTGCGCTACCGCGGACCCACCCCACCGGTGTTGCTGATCGACGAAATCGACCGTGCGGACGACGAATTCGAGGCACTGCTCCTGGAGTTCCTCGGCGAGGCGACGGTGACCATCCCCGAGCTCGGCACCTTCGCCGCCGAACGTCCGCCCGTCACGGTGCTGACGTCGAACCGCAGCCGCGATCTCC
Source organism: Mycobacterium sp. (assembly GCA_023264755.1). Classification (GTDB taxonomy): domain Bacteria; phylum Actinomycetota; class Actinomycetes; order Mycobacteriales; family Mycobacteriaceae; genus Mycobacterium. The sequence continues at coordinate 3,331 of JAHFVB010000023.1, forward strand.
ACGACGCCCTGCGCAGGCGTTGTCTGTACCACTGGATCGACTATCCCGAACCGGGTCGAGCCGTCGACATCGTTCGGCGCACGGTGCCGGGCGCCACCACGCCGTTGATCGAACGCGCGACCCAATTCGTCATCAGCACCAGGAATCTCGACCTGGACAAGCCGCCAGGGGTGGCCGAGACCATCGACTGGGTGGCCGCGCTGCACGCCCTCGGCGTCACCGAACTCGTGGCCGACCAGAGCCGGCAGAGCTTGGCCAGCCTGGGCGCGCTGGCGAAGACGCCGGACGACAGCAGGCTGATCAGCGACGCATTCGCCGAATACCAAACGGGATGAGAGGAATCCGCCAATGAAGATCGCCAATGAGTTCGTCGTCAGCGCCCCCATCGAGGAGGCCTGGGACGTGCTCGTCGACCTCGAGCAGGTGATTCCGTTGATGCCCGGCGCGCAGCTGACCGGCCACGACGGGGATGACGTGCTCGGCAAGGTCAAGATCAAGGTCGGCCCGGTGACCAGCGAGTTCAACGGCAAGGTGCACTTCGTCGAGCGTGATCGAGCGCAGCGCCGGGCGGTCATCGACGCCAAGGGCAAGGAAGCCCGCGGGACGGGCAACGCGGCGGCCACGGTCACCGCGGTGCTGCACGAAGCCGGGGCCCAGACCAGAGTCACCGTCGACACCGACCTCAAGATCGTCGGCAAGCTGGCGCAGTTCGGCAGTGGCATGCTGCAACAGGTTTCGGAGAAGTTGCTCGGCCAGTTCGTCGAGTCACTCGAGGCCAAGCTGGCCGGTTCCGGTTCCGGCTCCGGCGAACCGGCGGACACCGCTGCGGTCCTGCCGGATGCGAATGGCCACGCACCGCGGCCGGTGGCGGCGGTGGCCGAACCCGCTCCCATCGATCTGCTGGACCTCGCCGGGGGAGCGGCGCTTAAGAAGTACGTGCCGCTGGTACTCGGGTTGCTCGCGGCGGCTGCCGCCCTATTCGTCCTGGGCCGAATGGCATTGGGCAGGCGAGGGGCCCGCAAGCGCAGCTGAGTTCGCGGTGAGCGGCCCACTTCTGCTGCGCGGGGTCGACCGGGCCGCCCTCGCCGTCGGGCTGGTGGCCACGTTGCGCACCGCAGGCGTCGTGGTGGCGGCCAGCGGTCCGGCGGCCTTCGTGGCCGCGCTGGATCGGCTGGACCCACGCTCGCGCAGTGGGCTGTACTGGGCGGCCCGGCTCACGCTCGTCAACCGCGTCGAGGACCTGTCGACGTTCGACGCCGTCATTTCGGCGCTGCTGGACGCCGGGTTCGGGCTGGATCCACCCAGTCGCAAGTCCAGTCTGGGTACCGACGTCGCAGCGACGCCAGGGGGGAGCCGCGCGCAGGGCGCCACACTCGACGGCGGTGGGCTGCCATGGACGACGCGGCCCGGCTCGATCAGCGCGGTGGACTCCGAGCCCGAGGGCGCGACGCTGCCAGAAACTCTGCCCAGCAGGCTGATCGCGCGGGCGGACGAACCGTTCGACCAGTTCGACGCCGACGACCTGCGCACCATCGGCGAGTGGTTGCAGCGGGCCGAAGCGGGCTGGCCGCGCCGGGTCAGCCTGCGCCGCGAGTGTCATCGCGGTGGTCGGCGGATCGAGCTGCGGGCCACGCTGCGGGCGGCCAGAACCACTGGTTGGGAGCCCATGCGGTTGGTCCGATCGCGCAGGCAACGCCGGCCCCGCCGGGTGGTGCTGGTGTGCGACGTCAGCAGGTCGATGCAGCCCTATGCCACCATCTACCTGCACCTGATGCGGGCAGCGGCGTTGCGCAGCAGGGGAGTTCGCCCAGAGGTCTTCGCCTTCTCCACGTCGTTGACCCGCCTGACCGCGGCGTTGTCCCACCGTAGCGCCGACGTGGCGCTGGCCCGGGCCAACGACAAGGTCGTCGACCGATACGGCGGAACGCACCTTGGTCGGTCGGTGGCCGCGCTGTTGGCCGCCCCGCACGGCAATGTGTTGCGCGGCGCAGTGGTCGTGATTGCCTCCGACGGTTGGGATTCCGATGCGCCGGAAGTGCTGGGGCGGGCGATGGCGCGCCTGCGTCGACGCGCGGAGCTGGTGGTGTGGCTCAACCCGCGGGCAGCGAGGCCCGGCTTCGAGCCGTCGACGGGCGCGATGGCCGCCGCCCTGCCGTACTGCGACGTGTTCCTGCCGGCCCAATCGCTGACCGGCTTGCGCGCACTCTTCGAGGTGCTCAGCGGGAGTGCTGCAGATAGTTGACGATCGCGTTGGTCAGCCCGTGCCGGGCCAGGTCCAGGTCGTAGAACGACCCGAGCTGGCGTTCGGAGACGAGGCCGCGCATCGCGCCCGGGATGAACGAGGCGACCTCGCGGACACGTTCGGGGTCGACGTCGACGTCGGCGAAGGCCAGTTGGCAGGCCTCGATCCAGCTGCGTCCCCACGATAGGAGCTCGGCCGCGGTCTTCGGGTAGAGCCGCTCCAGTTCGGCACCGTCGCGGGGCAGGGCGGCCCGCAGCGTCTCGATCGCCCGCGAGTCCGGGGCGCTGAGCCCGTCGAAGAGCAGCTCGATGATGGCCGCGACGCGCTCCCGAAGCGGGGTGGCGGGGGTGGGGTGTGACGTACCGGTGAGCGTCTGCGCGAAGCGTCCGGGGGTGAGTTGGCCGCGGTGTTCCGCGGTGCGCCGCAGCACGGCCGCCCAGAGCCCGTCGATGTCGCCGAACTGGTATTTGATCGCGCCCCAGGTGGCGCCCGCGTCCTTGGCTATTCGGTTGGCGGAGGCCGCGCCCACGTCACCGCTGGCCAGCGCGCGCAGCGCGGCGTCGAGCACGCCGTCCCTGGTGGCTTGACCGCGGCGGTTGGTCCGGCGGACCGGCAGCTCGAGTTCAGGCTGGGACACTTGACGAATAATAGAACCCTCTGTGATTCTTGTCGACATGGCCAAACCGCCGCTTTCGATGAAGCCGACCGGGTGGTTTCAGGTCGCCTGGTCGGACGAAGTCGGCATTGGCGACGTCCACCGGATGAAGTATTTCGATCGCGAACTGATCGCCTGGCGCGCGCAGTCCGGCCGGGTGACGGTCATGGACGCCTACTGCGAACACCTCGGCGCGCACCTCGGGTACGGCGGACACGTCGAGGGCGAGGTCATCGAATGCCCCTTCCACGGCTGGCAGTGGGACTCCGAGGGCCGCAACGTCTGCATCCCCTACGAGCCGCGGCCCAATCGCGGCCGACGCATGCGGACCCATCCCGTCGCCGAGCTCAACGAGTCCATCTACATGTGGCACGACGTCGAAGGCCGCGAGCCGTTCTTCGAGGCCCCGGACGTGTTCGCCAGCTTCGGCGACGGCAGCACCGTCACCGCCTACTACCCGCAGCAGCGCATGTATCGCCAAGCCCTCGAAATGCATCCGCAGTACGTGCTCGAAAACGGGGTCGACTTCGCGCATTTCAAGTTCGTCCACGCGACGCCGATCGTCCCGGTGTTCACTCGCCACGACTTCGCCGCGCCGGTGTCCTACGTCGACTTCACCATCACCTTCGAAGGTGACGACGGACAGAAGATCGAGGACGTCAACAGCGGTGTCGAGGCCATCAACGGCGGACTCGGCATCGCCGTGACCAAGAGTTGGGGCATGATCGACAACCGGACCATTTCGGCGATCACCCCCGTCGACGAGTTCACCTCCGACGTGCGGTTCATGGTGTACATCGGCCGCGTGCCCGGCAAGGATTCCCCGCGGGCCGAGCAGAAGGCGCGGGAGTTCGGCGAAGAAGTCATCCGTCAATTCACCCAGGACGTCCACATCTGGGCCCACCAGCGCTACTCGGACCCGCCCGCCCTGTCGTCCTCGGAGTACGAGGGTTTCACCGCCATCCGCAAGTGGGCCATGCAGTTCTACCCGGACGGCCGCGGCGGCAATGCTGCGGACCTCCACACCGCGGCGACCAACGAGAAGGGCTGATGGCCAGATGAATTCACCGCTCCGCTTATTCCAGGTGGCGACCGGCAACGTCGGGTCCGAGATGATCAGGCGCATCGGCACCCGAACCGATCTCGAGCTGATCGGATTGCACTGCTACACACCGGAGAAGATCGGTCGCGACGCCGGCGAACTCGTCGGGCTGCCGCCGATCGGGGTCAAGGCCACCGGCTCGGTCGACGACATCATCGCCGCCAAACCCGACGTGCTGACCTTCCACGGGGTGTTCCCCGACGAGGACCTCTACGTCAAGGCGCTCGAAGCCGGCATCAACATCGTCACCACCGCCGACTGGATCACCGGCTGGCACCGCGACACCAACCATCCGCACCCGTCCGGCAAGCCGGTGACGCAGCTGCTGGCCGAGGCGTGCGAGCGAGGCGGCGCCACCTTCTACGGCACCGGAATGAACCCTGGGCTCAACCAGATCCTGGGGGTCGTCTGTTCGGCCGACGTCGCCGACATCGAGAACGTCACCACCATCGAATCCGTCGACGTCTCGTGCCATCACTCGAAGGACACCTGGATCGAGGTCGGTTACGGCCTGCCCGTTGATGATCCGTCGATTCCCGGCAAACTGCGCAAGTACACCGAAGTCTTCGCCGACAGCGTGCTGATGATGGCCGACTGCTTCGACCTCCAACTCGACGAGGTGAAGTTCAGCTACGAGCTAGGGGCGTGTACCAAGGACGTCGACCTCGGTTGGTACGTACTGCCCAAGGGCTCGCTGGGCGGCAACTACCTCAAGTACCAGGGGATGGTCGACGGCGTGGCGCGGGTGGAGACGCACCTGGAGTGGCAGATGACTCCGCATACCGATCCGAGCTGGGACATCAAGGGCTGCTACCTCACTCAGATCAAGGGTGACCCCTGCATCTACAACAAGCACATGATCTTCCCGAAACCCGGTGTCGACCTGTCGAATCCGGACAACTTCGCCTCGATCGGGATGACGGTCACCGGGCTGCCTGCTCTGAACGCCATCGCCTCGGTCGTCGCTGCGCCCCCGGGTCTGCTGACGAGTGCAGACGTACCGTTGCGCGGATTCGCCGGAAGGTTCGCGCTACCTGGTCGCTAAGCCGGTTCGTCGACTCCGTCGGCTCCGTCGGCGGCCTTGGCCGCCTTGCGCCGCTTGCGCCACTCCAAGAAGATCGGCAGCACCGAGATGAGCGCGATCAGGATGAAGATCGGCTCGAGCAACTTCTGGATGATCTCGAACTGGCCGAGTCCGTACCCCAGCAGCACCAGCCCGATTCCCCACACGACCGCGCCGATGACGTTGAAGAGCGTGAATACGCCGTAACCCATCCGAGCCGCGCCCGCGGTGATCGGCGCCAGTGTCCGCACGATCGGGACGAATCGGGCCAACACGATGGCGAACGGCCCGCGCTGCTCGAAGAAGGCGTGCGCCTCGTCCAGGTAGCGCTGCTTGAGGAAGCGCGCATTGGGCTTGAACATCGAGGTCCCGATGCTGCGGCCGACCCAGTACCCGACCTGGCCTCCGAGAATGGCGGCGATCGGGACGAACAGCAGCAGCTGCCACAGATGGAAGTTGGTCTGCACGGCCTGGGCCTGGGCGGCCGTGCCGGCGGCCAACATGCCGGCCACGAAGAGCAGCGTGTCGCCCGGCAGCACGGGAAAGAGCACGCCGGACTCGACGAAGACGACCACCAGCAGCCCGACCAGCGCCCAGGTGCCGAAGTAGCCCAGCAGCGTCAGCGGGTCCAAGAAGTCCGGCATCAGCGCCAGGTTGGTGGTCATGAGGGCCAAAGATACCGGTGCCAAGCCGAGGGCAGCGCTGAGCCAACTGTGGCTCAGGCCGGTGCTGCGCCCCCGAAGTGCGCGTCGACGGCGGGGGTCAGTCGCTGAGCGGGCAGGCCGGCCCGCTGACAGGTCTCGGCGACGAGGTCGGCCGAGTCGGCGGTGAACACGCCGAACAGCACCTCGTCAGTCGGCACCGCGAGGATGGTGAGCAGCCGCACGGAGGATCCGGCCAGCGACATCGAGGTGGCGCAGTCGTCCAGCGTGGCGGCAGTGTGTTCGACGGGTTCCTCGGCCAGCCCCGGGCCGTACCACTCGACGAGGTAGCACGGCACCGGGGTGGCGGGATGGCTCATCGGACCCACGATAATCATTGGTGGCAGCGGAGAAATCAGGGATTTCCCTATGGTTTGCCCACTGTTCGTCGCTCGCGTGATCAGTGGCTTCACCGCCTCGCGCAACGCCGCCCACGACCCGCGCGGCGGTACTAATCTGCGGACATGCCCACGCACAAGGCCGTCCAGGTGGCGTCCCCGAATCAGCCGCTCACCCTCGTCGACGTCGAGACCGCGTCACCCCCGCGCGACCACGTCCGCATCGCCGTGGCCGCCTGTGGGGTGTGCGGGACCGACCGCGAGTTCCACGCCGGCCACTTCCCCGGCATGCAGTGGCCGCTGACCATGGGGCACGAGATCGCGGGCACGATCGCCGAACTGGGCGACGGGGTCGAGGACTGGGCCGTCGGCGATCGCGTGGCGGTCGGCTGGTTCGGCGGCAACTGCAACCGCTGCGTGCCCTGCCGCCGGGGTCAGTTCATGCAGTGCGAACGTGGCCAGGTGCCCAGCCTCAGCTACCCGGGTGGTTACGCCGAGTCGGCGGTGGTGCCCGCTACGGCGTTGGCGCGGATTCCGGATGGGCTGTCGTTCGTCGAAGCCGCCCCGATGGGATGCGCGGGGGTGACGACGTTCAACGGGCTGCGCGATACGCGGGCCAAGGCCGGTGATCTGGTCGCGGTGCTCGGTGTCGGCGGACTCGGCCATCTCGGCGTGCAGTTCTCCCGGGCGATGGGCTTCGAGACCGTGGCGATCGCGCGCGGCCAGGGCAAGGCCGACGAAGCGAAGAAGCTGGGGGCCCACCACTACGTCGACTCGACCGCATCGGACGTCGCCGCCGAGCTCAAGAAGTTGGGTGGCGCCACCGTGGTGCTCGCTACGGCGAACAACGCCGAGGCGATGGCCGCGACGGTCGGTGGCCTGGCTCCGCAGGGCCAATTGGTCACCATCGGCGTCTCCGCAGACCATCTGCCGATCAGCCCGCTGGACCTCATCACGGCGGGCCTGTCGGTCACGGGGCATCCGTCGGGCACCTCGCGCGACGTCGAGGAGACGATGCACTTCGCGCTGCTCTCCGGCGTACGCGCGATGATCCAGGAAGTTCCCCTGGCCCAGGCCGCGGAAGGCTTCGATACCATGGACACCGGCAAGGCGCGCTACCGGGTGGTGCTCACCACGTAACGAGCCGCGACTCGTGCACGCGGGGGCGCGCTGCGCGCTCGTGCGGGTGCACAAATCACCAGTGGGGCATCCGAGCGCCATCGCAGGCGGCTTCTTGCGATACTGCTGGAGACAAGTCGAAGCGCTGCAACGCCAGGAGGAGCCCCCATGCCCATCGCCACGCCCGAGGTCTATGCCGAGATGCTCGGCCGTGCCAAGGAGCACTCGTATGCGTTTCCGGCCGTCAACTGCGTCGGTTCGGAGAGCATCAACGCGGCGATCAAGGGCTTTGCCGACGCCGGTAGCGACGGGATCATCCAGTTCTCCACCGGCGGGGCCGAGTTCGGCTCCGGGCTCGGCGTGAAGGACATGGTGACCGGCGCGGTGGCCCTGGCCGAGTTTGCCCACGTCATCGCGGCCAAGTACCCGATCACGGTGGCGCTGCACACCGATCACTGCCCGAAGGACAAGCTGGACACCTACGTCCGTCCGCTGCTGGCCATCTCGGCCGAACGCGTCGCCAAGGGCCAGAACCCGCTGTTCCAGTCGCACATGTGGGACGGCTCGGCGGTGCCGATCGACGAGAACCTCGAGATCGCCAAGGAACTGCTGAAGCTGGCCTCCGACGCCAAGATCATCCTCGAGATCGAAATCGGCGTGGTCGGCGGCGAAGAAGACGGCGTCGAGGCCGAGATCAACGACAAGCTCTACACCTCCCCGGAGGACTTCGAGAAGACCATCGCGGCGCTCGGTGCAGGCGAGCACGGCAAGTACCTGCTGGCCGCGACGTTCGGCAACGTCCACGGCGTGTACAAGCCGGGCAACGTCAAGCTCAAGCCCGAGGTGCTCAAGCAGGGTCAGGAGGTCGCCTCCGCCAAGCTGGGCCTGGCCGCCGGGTCCAAGCCGTTCGACTTCGTGTTCCACGGTGGGTCGGGCTCGCTGAAGTCCGAGATCGAGGATTCGCTGAAGTACGGCGTCGTCAAGATGAACGTCGACACCGACATGCAGTACGCGTTCAGCCGCCGGATCGCCGACCACTTCTTCACCAACTACGACGGGGTGCTCAAGGTCGACGGCGAGGTTGGCAACAAGAAGGCCTACGACCCGCGCAGCTACCTGAAGAAGGCCGAGGCGGGGATGACCGAGCGGGTCATCGAGGCGTGCAACGACCTGCACAGCAGCGGCCGTAGCGTCTCCGCCGGCTAGCCCTCTTCGCGATTCGTGCACCCGCGCGAGCGGTCAGCGCGCTCGCGGGTGCACGAATCGCGGGGTATCGGCAGGTTCAGGTGAGCCGGCCGAAGCCGAGCAGGCCGGTATCGGGTCCGACGGTGGCGGTGCGCACTCGGATGCCGCCCTCGTTGCCGCCCACGGTGGTGAGCTGCGCGCCGTCGACGGCCACGACGACGTTGGCGTGCAATCCCATCGGGCTGTGCTCACCCCAGAGCACCACGTCACCGGGCCGGGGTTGGAAGCCGGGCGGCTCGAAGCGGCCCGCGGACTGGTAGTACTCCTGCATCGTGTAGACGCCGGGGATGCGCCACGATCCGGAGTTCGGGTTCTGCAGCGGGGTGCCGGCCTGCTTCATCACCCAGCTGACGAAGTCGGCGCACCACGGTTCGGTGACGCCCTCCGAGTAGGTCTCACCCGGCGATTGTGCGTCGAACTGGGCGTGCAGATCGTCGATCACGCGCAGCTGGGTCGGGCTGAGCGCCGCCCGGTCGATTTGCGGAAACGGTTGGGGCTGAGCGGTTTCGGCTGCCGGTGGTGTCGCAACATCGGTTCGGGCGAACAGCGCCGCGAGCCCCACCACGGCGACGACGACGACTGCGGCGACCGCGCCTGCGATCCGCAGCGCGCGGCACGAGGTGCGCGTGGGCATGACCCAAGATTACGGCCGAACTACTGGGGGGCCTGGCAGATCTTCCACTGCTGGTCGCGGAACTCCAGGTCGAAGCTTCGCGTCGAGCGGGTGGCCGGGTCGTAGGCCATGAACGTCGTGACGTTGGCCTCGGCGTGCTCGTCGTTGACGACGACCTGGTCGATGCTGGCCACTACGGGGTACTGGCGAGCCGCGGCCACCCGCGCATGGATGCCGTTCCACTGCTCGTCGTCGTATTTGAGGTAGCCGTCGGCGGTGACCCCGCAGGTGATGCTGCGCAGGGCGGCCAGGTCGCCCTTTTGGATGGCCGCGTCGAAGTTCTGGATGGTGTTGCGCACCAGGTCTTCCTGCGAGGCCTTCTGCGTCTGGTCGCGGGTCAGCAACACCGTGCCGAGGATCGCCACCGCGACGACGGCGGCGATGACCAGGATTACCGCGATGACCCAGCCCCAGCTACGGCCGCGCCGCGGCGGCTTGAGTGCCTCACCGCGGGCAGGAATATGTTGTGGAGCAACGGAATTCGCGACCGCGATCGGTTCGGTGAGGGAGCCGGGGCCGGCCGTGGCCATCGGGAAGATCTCGGTGGCGGGTTCGGGTGCAGTGTGGATGAGCTGAGTCTTGCCGGCGTCGAAACCCGACGGAGCGGTGAAGCGCCGCTCGGGTGTCCCCGCCGACTCGTCATCGCCCGACGGCTCGCTCCCGGGCGCCGGTTCGGACCCGCCGATGGGCTCGATCCCCGCCGCGTCGGCTGCGGTGGACGGGGTGTCCCCGTCGGACCCCGGTGGGTTTGCCATGGCTGACTCTGTCCTCCTCGTGCTGCTCCTCTTGAGCTTATCCACCCGCGACGCGCTCACGCATTCATTGCGGCGTGGTCGCAGGCCCCTGGCGCATCGCCGGTCCTACACACGGCACAATGGGCCCCATGACGAGGATGGGTGACCTGCTGGGGCCGGATCCGGTGTTGCTACCAGCTGACAGCGAGGCCGAAGCCGAACTCGACCGTGGCGAGAAGGCGGCCATCGTTGCGGCCGCCCATCCGTCCGCCTCGGTCGCGTGGGCGGCGCTTGCCGAAGCTGCGCTCGACGACGACCGGGCCGTCACGGCCTACGCGTACGCCAGGACCGGTTATCACCGGGGGCTGGACAAGCTGCGCCGCAACGGCTGGAAGGGCTTTGGGCCCGTGCCGTACGCCCATGAACCCAACCGTGGATTCCTGCGGTGTGTGGCGGCGTTGGCCCGGGCCGCCGACGCGATCGGCGAGACCGACGAGTACGCGCGTTGCCTGGACCTGCTCGACGACTGTGATCCCGCGGCGCGCTCCCAGCTGGGACTCAGCTAGTTCCCAACTTTGCATGGCAGGCTCGCGCTCGTGAGTCGCGTGCGACGTTGCATGAACGTGTTGGCCAGCGCGTCCGCAATAGTGATGGTCGCGGTTCTTGCGATCGTGGTCCAGGCGCTTCGTGCGCCGGGCTCCGACAGCGTCGAGGCGAAGCTGGCCGAGTGGGGGCGTGATCACGGCCTGAGCCGGGAAGTCACCCTGCTCGAACGCATCCAGTACGACCAGGATCCCCCGGCCGTGGGCGGTACGCCGCCCGGCGGCATCGGCGCCCCGGCGGGTGCGGTGGCGCAGGTGCGGCTCTCGACCGTGTTGGACGCGACGCCGCTCGCCGTACTGGCCCCGGGGCCGCGGTTGCCCAACGAGGGGGCGTGGCAGACCGTCGTCGCCGTCCATGGTGGGCCCGCCGTCCAGGTCGCGCAGTTGCGTCCGGACGCGTCGCACACGTCCTTCGTCGCCGCGGTCATGCGGATGGACCCGGCCTTGATCCGAGGGGAACTGCGGCCCGGCACTAGGGATCCGGGTGGGCACTGGCAGGCCGCCACGGAGCTGACCGAATCCGAGCAGCGCACCGTCGCGGCGGTGTTCAACGGCGGGTTCCGGCTCAACGATCACAGCCACGGCGGCTACTACAGCGAGGGCCGCACCGCCGTACCGCTCATCGACGGTGACGCCAGCCTGGTGCTGTATGCCGACGGCCACGCCGACGTGGGTTCCTGGAATCGCGAGGTCCGGATGGACCCGACGGTGCAAAGCGTGCGGCAGAACCTGGTTCCGCTGATCAACGGCGGCCAGGTCAACCCGTCGTGTGCCACCGGTGGTCAGCAGGAGTGGGGCAACACGATCGGTCAGGCCGCCTTCATCCAGCGCTCCGGCTTCGGAGTGACCGCCACCGGAGTCGAGGTGTACGTCGGTGGCCCCGCGCTGTCGGTGTGCAGTCTCGGCCGGATCATGCAAGACGCCGGGGTGGTGCGCGGGATGGAGCTCGACATCAACCCGGCCTGGGTCAGCGGCGCTTACTTTCATGACGAAACTACCGGTCCGCCAACGGGTTTCAAGCTCTTCCCCGCCGAGCGGGTGGACCCGCAGCACTACCTGCGTCCGTCCAGTCGGGACTGGCTGGCCTGGTTCGTCAGGAGCTAGCCCGGGTCACCACTCCGTGTGCTGTTCGCAGTCCTTGGACGTCTCGGGCGGTTCGACCTGAACCGTGGCGTGTTCCAGCCCGCGCGCGGCCAGTACCGCCCGCGCGTCTTCGAGCACCTTGGTGGTGTCGCCACAGCACGTGACGTGCACGGTGGCCATGTCCTTGCCCGGGACCAACGTCCACACGTGCAGGTCGTGGACGCCCGTCACGCCGTCGACGGCATCCAGTGCGGTGCGGAGTTCGTCGACGTCGATGTGGCTCGGAGACGACTCGGAGAGGATGCGCAGGGCGGCGCGGGCCAGCGCGATGGCCCGCGGCAGTACCCACAGTGCGACGAGCACGGCCACGACGACGTCGGCGTAGGGCCAACTGGTCGTGACGGTGACGATGCCGGCGATCAATACGCCGATGCTGCCTACGGTGTCGGCGACGACCTCCATGTAGGCGCCCTTGACCGCCAGGCTGTGCTCGGATTGCGAACGCAGCAGCAGCACGACGGCGAGGTTGGCGAGCAGTCCGACCACCGCGACGACGATCATCGGTACGCCGGGCACCTCGGGCGCGGCGCCCAGGCGTTCGACGGCCTCGTACATGATGAACCCCGCCATGCCGAGCAGCAGCACGGCGTTGGCGACGGCGGTGAACACCTCGGCGCGGTGCCAGCCGTAGGTGCGGGCGGTCGACGCGGGTCCGTGGCGGGTCAGCAGCACGGCGGTCAGCCCCATGAACATGGCGACCAGGTCGGTCAGCATGTGGCCGGCGTCGGCCAGCAGGGCGATCGAGTTGATCAGCAGTGCGGTGGTGAGCTCCACGGCGAAGAAGGCGGCCAACACGAGCGCGGCCAGCACCATCCGGCTGACGCGGGTGTCGGCACTGCCGTGACTGTGATCATGACCCGCGCCCATGGCAGCAATATATGCGCGAAGTCGCATATATCGCAAGGCTGGGTGCGATTACCCCAGGGCCGACCAGAACTGGGTGAGGCTCAGGCCGAGCCCGACCAGCCCTCGGCTCACGCCGGACAGGTCGAAGACCCACAGCACCCCGGAGAAGAACCACTGGTTGAACAGCGGCACGAAGAGCACGAACATCAGGATGAAGAAGCCCCACTGCTTGACCGGCGCCAGCTTGAGCTGCGTCTCCCGGCTCAGGTGCGGCTCCAGCGCGCTGTAACCGTCCAGCCCAGGCACGGGCAGCAGGTTCAGGATGGCGGCGGTGATTTGCAGGAAGGCCAGGAACCCGACGCCACTCCAGAACACCGCGTGCTCCGGAGCGAAGCCCAGTCGGGTCGCCGCCAGCAGCACGACGGCCAGCACGATGTTGGCCGAGGGACCGGCCAGGCTCACCGCCGACTTCTGCTCGTTCGTCATGCCCTGGGTGCGCACGTACACCGCCCCGCCGGGCAGGCCGATTCCGCCGAGGGCGATGAACAGCACCGGCAGCCCCAGCGAGAGCAACGGGTGGGAGTACTTCAGCGGGTTCAGCGTCAGGTACCCGCGGGCTTCGACGGCGCGGTCGCCGTACCGCCACGCGGTGTAGGCATGGCCGAACTCGTGTAGGCACAGCGACACCAGCCAGCCGAAGATGACGAACGTGAAGACCCCGACGTAGGCCAGCACCGTCGGCTCGAACCCGGCCTGCCAGGCCAGCACACCACCGACGGCGGCGACGGCGACGATCGCGAGGAACACCGGGCTGGGGCGAATCGATTGGCGGATGGGGTGGATGTTCACGATTCGACGCTACCGTCACCGCACGGCCAGCCAGCCCTTCGTGTGGCGGTAGAAAGTAGAACGCCGGACGGGTCGCGGTGCGGCCACCCCGTCGCGGACCACCAAGGCGCCCTCGGTGCCGAGCTGCGCCGCGCGACCCGTCGCCCAGCCGGTCGGACGGCCCCGCCGCGTCACCACCGTGGCCCGCAGGCCCGGCATGACGGGCAGGGGTTCGATGCGCACCCCTGCGACGGCGCCGTCGAACAACACGGTGTCGTCGACGACCGCCTCGCCGCGCAGCGCCGACCCGTCCGGTCCCGACCACTGTGCGGCGCCGACCAGCACGGTGCCGGTTTCGTCGCGGATCAGCGGAACGCGCTGGGCGACGCCGTCACGGGCCCTGCGCGCGCCCCAACGCCGCGGCACGAAGCCCAGCTCGACGTCGAGCCGATCGAGGCGCAGCAGCCGCGTGAGCACGGCGGCGAGGTCCGCGGGACTGCCGAGCACCACCAGGCGACGCGCCTCGGTGACGGCGTCCACGTCCGCGGGCGCCGTGACGACGACGGCCTGCAGTTTGGCGAGCGCACGCGGCACTGGCCGCGACCCGAAGCGCAACACCACGACGTCCTGCCGGCCGGTCGGCGCGCGACTACCCGGGGAGTCGTGGGCGGTCATGGCAGCTCCTGGCCTCGCAGTCGGATAGGGTGGCTCACCGGCTGGATCACAATAAGCAGGAGAAATGCCATGCCGGCAATCGTCCTCATCGGCGCCCAGTGGGGCGACGAGGGCAAGGGTAAGGCCACCGATCTACTCGGTGGACGCGTGCAGTGGGTAGTTCGCTATCAGGGTGGCAACAACGCCGGTCACACGGTGGTGCTGCCCAGTGGCGACAACTTCGCGCTGCACCTCATTCCATCGGGCATTCTGACGCCCGGTGTCACCAACGTCATCGGCAACGGTGTCGTGGTCGACCCGGGGGTGCTGCTGACCGAGCTCAAGGGGCTGGACGACCGCGGGGTCGACACGTCCCGACTGTTGATCTCCGCCGACGCCCACCTGCTGATGCCGTACCACGTGGCCATCGACAAGGTCACCGAGCGCTACATGGGCAGCAAGAAGATCGGCACCACCGGCCGCGGCATCGGGCCCTGCTACCAGGACAAGATCGCCCGCATCGGGATCCGGGTCGCCGACGTGCTCGACACCGACCTGCTGGCCCAGAAGATCGAGGCCGCTCTGGACTTCAAGAACCAGGTGCTGGTCAAGATCTACAACCGCAAGGCGTTGGACGCCGACGAGGTGGTGGCCACGCTGCTGGAGCAGGCCGAGGGCTTCAAGCACCGCATCGCCGACGCGCGGCTGCTGCTCGACGAAGCGCTCGAGCGCGGCGAGACCGTGCTGCTCGAGGGCGCCCAGGGCACGCTGCTCGACGTCGACCACGGCACGTATCCCTTTGTCACGTCGTCGAATCCGACGGCCGGCGGGGCGGCCGTCGGGTCCGGGATCGGACCCACCCGCATCACCACGGTGC
>JAHFVB010000311.1 GCA_023264755.1 Mycobacterium sp.
CACCCTCGACCGAGAGTCCGGGGCGGATCGGCTGGCCAGAGCCGACGACGCCGGGCCCTGGCTCGTCGCCAACGGACTGCTCGCCGGCAATGCCGTCCCGACCGCCGACGAACTCGACACGTTGCGCCAGATACGAGAAGGGCTGCGCGCCCTGGTGCTTCAGAACACCACTGGCGCCAGGCCCGATCCGGGCGCCTTGGCCCCCTTGCGCGACCTCGCCGAAGCGATCGCGGTCAAGGCGACGGTCGACCCGGAAGGCAGGGTTACCGTCGCGCCCATCGGCGACGGCCTGACGGCGCGCCTGCTGGGGCTGGTGCTGGTCGTCGAGAACGCGCAGCGGGACGGCACCTGGACCCACCTCAAGACCTGCGCCAACGAAGACTGTCACTGGGCGTTCTACGACCGGTCGCGAAATCATGGCGGCACCTGGTGCGACATGTCCACCTGCGGCAACAAGCTGAAGAACCGCGACTTCCGCGCGCGGCGGCGCGGCCAGCCCTAGCTCAGGTCGACGCGTGCCACACCAGCGCCGCGGCCAGGGCACCGAGCCCGTTGAGCGACCAATGCAGCGCGATCGGAGCGATCAGGCTGCCGCTGCGTTTGCGCAACCAGGTGAAGACGAATCCGGCGGCGCCGGCCGCGGCGACCGCGAGCAGGATGCCGGCCAACATGCCGAGGAAGCCACCCCCGAACAGTCGGGTGAATCCAACGTTGCTGCTGGTCAAGCCCAGCGAGCTGGCGATGTGCCAGAGGCCGAAGAGCAGCGACCCGGCGGCCGCCACGCCGCGGAATCCCCACGCCCGGTTGAGTGCGCCGTGCAGAACGCCGCGGAAGGCGAGTTCTTCGGGTATCACGGTTTGCAGCGGAATGATGATCATCGACGCGAGCAACGCGCCGGACACCGTCGCGTAGTGGTCGTTCATGAACATCGGCCGGGTCCACGGCAATAGCGCGCCAACGGTGATCACCGAGCCCACCAGGGCGATCGCGGCCAACGCGTAGGCCGCCCCGGACTTCCAGTGCTCCCTGCCGAGCCCGAGCTCCGTCCAGCCCAGCCCACGTGATCGCACCAGGAGCAGGAGACCCACCGCGGCGGCGGGGACGATGACGACGTTGGCCCACGGTGTGGTGAAGTGCGCGATCAAATTGGTGAGGGCGAGCACCACGACGACCACGCCGATGTCGGCATGGATGCGGAAGTGGTGCAGTGTCGACAACATGCCGACGGCCGGGTGGGGCGCCGGAGCGGGCAGCGTGCTGACGTCGGACATATCGTCTCGAGTGTACGTGTGACGGACGTCCGCCCAGTTCAGCGCCGCATACCACCGATCGCGACCCGGTCGACGAGACCGGGCGGGGCGGCCCATTAACCTAGCGAGCGTGAAGCTTCTGGCGTCGGTGCGCGTACTCGACGTGGGAGGACCGGATTCCGACGGGGTGGCCCGCCTGCTGGCGGATCTGGGCGCAGACGTGCTCAAGGTCGAACCGCCCGGCGGCAGCGCGACACGGACCGCCGCACCCAGCGTGGCCGGCCTCGGCCTCCCGTTCCTCCTGAACAACGCCAACAAGCGCTGCGTGGCCCTCGATGGCACGCGCGCCGAGCAGCGAAGCCGGTTTCTCGACCTGGCCCGTAGCGCCGACATCCTGGTCGACGGCGGTTCGCCGGCCGGGTGCGCCGAGTTCGGGACCTCGGCTGCCGAGCTCGCCGACCAGTACCCCCACCTGGTCGCCGTCGCCGTCACCGACTTCGGAGCCACCGGACCACGATCGTCGTGGCAGGCCACCGATCCCGTGTTCTATGCGATGTCGACTGCGCTCTCCAGGTCCGGTCCGACCGCGGGTGCCCCGGTGCTTCCGCCCACCGGCATCGCCTCCGCCACCGCCGCCGTCCAAGCTTGCTGGGCGACGCTGGCGGCTTACTATCGCCGATTGCGTTGCGGGACGGGTGATTATCTCGACTTCTCGCGCTTCGAGGCGGTCGTGCAAGCCTTGGATCCACCGTTCGGTTCCGAAGGGCAGGCCGCCGTCGGGCAGAAGAGTTCCGCCCAGCTGTGGCGCGGACGCCCCAGAAATCAGCAGATCTACCCGACGTTCGCCTGCCGCGACGGGTACGTCCGCGTCTGCCTGCTGTCCGCCCGCCAGTGGCGGGGGATGCGCGCCTGGCTCGGCGAGCCGGAGCGGTTCTCGGACCCCAAGTTCGACACCATCGCGGCGCGATTCGCGGCGTCGAGCGAGCTCAATGCCGCCATCGCGGACCTCTTCCGCGAGCAGTCCATGGACGACCTGGTGGCGCAGGGCCAAGCCCGCGGCGTACCCATCGCGGCGGTGTTGACCCCGACCCAGGCCCTGGCCTCCGCGCACTTCCGCGCGGTGGGGGCCCTGACCGAGACGACGTCGAAGGTCGGTGACCCACTGGTGGTGCCCAGCGGCCCCCTCGTCATCGACGGCTGCCACGCCGGCTTCGCCCAACCGGGCCTGCCGGGTACTTCCGAGCAGGCGCAGTGGCGGACCCGCCCGACGAGCCCAACCACTGGTACCGACGGGCTCCGACCGTTCGACGGGTTGCGCATTCTCGACTTGGGCGTGATCGTCGCCGGAGGCGAACTCGGCAGGTTGTTCGCCGACCTGGGCGCCGAGGTGATCAAGGTGGAGAGCGCGGCGTACCCCGACGGATTGCGCCAGACCCCACCGGGGCAGCCGATGAGTCGGTCATGGGCGCTGACGCATCGCAACGAGGCCAGCTTCGGCGTGGATCTCCGCCACCCCGAAGGTGCCGAACTCTTCCGGAGGCTGGTGGCCCAATCCGATGCCGTCTTCGCCAACTTCAAACCGGGCACCCTCGATGCGCTCGGGTTCTCCTATGAAGCACTTCGGGAGCTGAACCCGCGCATCGTGTTGGCCGAGAGCAGCGCCTTCGGCGCGACCGGTCCGTGGAGCGCTCGCATGGGCTACGGGCCGTTGGTACGCGCCACCACGGGGGTCAGCCGGCTCTGGAAGTCGGCCGATCCGTCCGACGAGGGTTTCTACGACGCCACGACGATCTTTCCCGACCATGCCGCGGCCCGAGTCACCGCCATTGCGGCGCTGGCCGCCCTGATCCATTGCGCAACCAGCGCTTCCGGAGCTCACGTGCACACCTCGCAGGCTGAGGTCGCCGTCAACCAACTGGCCACCGCCTACGTCGTGGAAGCGGCCCGCGCGCGGGGCCTGACCGTCGCCGACGACGGCGCGCTCCATGGCGTCCACCCCTGTGCCGGCGACGACGAGTGGTGCGTCGTCTCCGTACGTACCGAGGCCGACCGAGTCGCACTGGAGGCCGTCCTCGGGGTCGGCGCGTTGCCGCGGGACCGAGCCGAGTTCGCCGCCGCGGTGTCGGCCTGGACGGGGGTCCGAGACAAAGAGGACGTCGCAGCGACGCTGCAGGCCGCCGGAGTTCCGGCGGGGCCGATGAATCGGGCGGTCGACGTCTTGGCCGATCCGCAGCTGTCCGCACGCGAATTCTTCGCCCAGTTGGTCCATCCGCTGTTCGACGCCCCGATGCCCGCCGAACGACACCCCACGAAGTACCGCCGCATTCCCGACGCCGAGCTGCGGCCCGCCCCGATGCCGGGTGAGCACACCCGACTCATCTGCCGTGAGGTGTTGGGGCTCGACGAGACCGATACCGACCGGCTGATTGCCACCGGTGTGTTGTTCAGCGGGACGGAACGGCCCACCCCCGACATCTCACCGAGCAGGAGCCCACAATGACCGCAGTTGTCGACGCGCAAGCGCGACTGTTCATCGACGGCCAATTCCACGTGGCTACTCACACCGAACCGGTCATCGAGGCGGCCACCGGTGCCGTGCTCGGCAATGGCTCGGCCGCAACGGAATCCGAGCTCGATCATGCGGTGGCCTCCGCCCGGGCGGCGCTCGACGGGTGGCGAGCCACCCCGGCCTCCGAGCGGGCCGAGGTGCTGATGCGCATGGCCGATGCCCTGTCGGAGCGCGCCGCCACCACCAACGAGCTGTGCACGCGCGAGAACGGCATGCCGATCCGGCTGTCCCGCGGAGCCAACGGCGCGTTTCCCGCCCTGCTGCTGCGCTACTACGCGGAACTGATCGGCCGCGCCGCGGTCGAGGAGATCCGGCCCGCAATGATTGGGCACACGATCGTGCGTCGTGAGCCCGTCGGCGTCGTCGGCGCTATCACTCCGTGGAACTACCCGCAGGCCCTGGCGGTGATGAAGATCGCGCCCGCGCTCGCCGCCGGCTGCACGATGGTGCTCAAGGCCGCCCCCGAGACGGCGTTGGACGCCATGGTCTTTGGCGAGGCCGCGAGCGCGGCCGGGCTGCCCGATGGGGTGCTCAACGTCGTCGCGGGCGGGTCGGAGGCCGGCGCCCACCTGGTGTCGCATCCCGGCCTCGACAAGATCGCGTTCACCGGCTCGACCGCCGCCGGTCGGCGCATCGCCGAGGTGTGTGGGCGACTGCTGCGACCCGTCACCCTGGAACTCGGCGGCAAGTCCGCGGCGATCATCCTCGACGACGCGGACCTCGATGCGACGATCAAGGGCCTGCGGTCGGCTTCCTTCGTCAACAACGGCCAGACCTGTCATCTGAGCTCGCGGATACTGGCCCCCCGCGCGCGCTACGCCGAGGCGGTCGAGGCGCTCGCGGCGCTGGCCGACGGGTTTACCGTCGGTGATCCGTTGGAGAAGTCCACCGACGTCGGTCCGCTGGTGAGCGCGCGTCAGCGCGAACGGGTGCTCGACTACATCGAGCTCGGCAAGTCCGAGGGCGCCAAGCTCGTGGCGGGGGGTTCGGTTCCGGCCGATCAGCCGCACGGCTGGTTCGTCTCGCCCACGGTCTTCGCCGACGTGGAGAACTCCTCCCGCCTGGCGCAGGAGGAGATCTTCGGCCCGGTCCTGGCCGTCATCGCCTACGACACCGACCGCGAGGCCATCGACATCGCCAATGATTCCGAGTTTGGGCTAGGCGGCACGGTCTGGTCCACCGACCCCGACCGGGCCACCGACGTCGCCCGTGCGGTGCACACCGGCACCATCGGGGTCAACGACTACGCCCTCGACGTGCAGGCCCCATTTGGCGGGGTCAAGGCCAGTGGCCTGGGGCGTGAGCTCGGACCCGAAGGCTTGGCCGCCTATCAGACGCTGAAGTCGATCTACCGCGTCGGTCCCGCGGACTGACCACCCACCCCCGGCCGTTCCCCCTCGCGCCCCTTCCCGAAAGGTTTCCCCGGTGCCGCTCGATCCCCGCACTCCCGTATTGGTCGGTTATGGCCAAGTCAGTCAACACGACGAGCACCCCGAGGTGGAGCCCGTCGACCTGATGGTCGCCGCCGCCCGCGCGGCGGCCGAACCCCACGTGCTGGAGGCCGTCGACTCGGTGCGAGTCGTCAATCTGCTCTCCTGGCGTTACCGCGATCCCGGCTTGCTACTGGCCCAACGGATTCGGGCCACGAATGCTCAGACCCAGTACAGCGGCATCGGCGGGAACGTCCCGCAGTCACTGGTGAACCAGGCCTGCCTGGACATCCAGTCGGGGCGCGCCAACACAGTCTTGATCGCAGGTGCCGAGACGTGGCGCACCCGCACCCGGGTGCGGGCCCGCGGAGAGACATTGCAGTGGACGAAGCAGGACGAGGCGGTGCCGCTGGCGCCGGGCTCCGACGAGGTCTTCCCGATGGCCGGCCCCGGCGAGCTCCGCATCGACCTCGACCGGCCCGCCTACGTCTACCCGATGTTCGAACAGGCGGTGCGCATCTCGGCGGGGGAGTCCCCGGATGCCCATCGTCGCCGCATCGGCGAACTGTGGGCGCGGTTCAGTGAAGTGGCCCAAGGCAACCCGCATGCCTGGAATCGCGAGCCGACGACCGCCGAGGAGATCTGGAAACCTGGTCCCACCAATCGGATGATCAGCTGGCCGTACCCCAAGTTGATGAACTCCAACAACATGGTCGACCAGAGTGCGGTGCTGTTACTGACGTCGGTGGAACACGCCAGGCAACTCCGCATCCCCACCGACCGTTGGGTCTTCCCGTATGCGGGTACGGACGCACACGACACCTACGAGATCAGCGCCCGAGCCGAGTTCTGCGGATCGCCTGCCATCAGGATCGCCGGTCGGCGGGCGCTCGAGCTCGCCGAAACCGCCATCGCCGACGTCGCATTGATCGACGTGTACTCGTGCTTCCCGTCGGCCGTTCAGGTGGCGGCGCGCGAGCTAGGCCTGTCCGTCGACGACCCGAGCCGACCGTTGACGGTGACCGGTGGTCTGACCTTCGCGGGCGGGCCGTGGAACAACTACGTGTCGCACTCCA
>JAHFVB010000312.1 GCA_023264755.1 Mycobacterium sp.
CAGGGTATTCCGCTGGTCGTGCTCGGCGGCAAGGAGTACGGCTCCGGGTCGTCGCGCGACTGGGCGGCCAAGGGCACCAGCCTGCTCGGCGTGCGCGCGGTCATCACCGAGTCGTTCGAGCGCATCCACCGGTCGAACCTGATCGGCATGGGCGTCGTCCCGTTGCAGTTCCCCGCCGGGGAGTCCGCCGCGTCGTTGAAGCTCGACGGCACCGAGACGTTCGACATCTCGGGCATCGCGACGCTCAACGAGGGCAAGACTCCGAAGACCATGCACGTCACCGCCACCAAGACCGACGGCAGCAAGGTCGAGTTCGACGCGGTGGTCCGCATCGACACGCCTGGGGAAGCCGACTACTACCGCAACGGCGGCATCTTGCAGTACGTGCTGCGCAACATGTTGAAGGCGAACTGACGGCCACGAACGGGCGTCCAGCAGAAGAGACGGTTCGTTGCCACGCGTGACCGACGACCATCTGGCGGCACGCCGGCGCCAGATCCTCGACGGTGCGCGGCGATGTTTCGCAGAGTACGGATACGAGAAGGCGACCGTGCGGCGGCTCGAGCAGACCATCGGGCTGTCGCGCGGCGCCATCTTTCACCACTTCCGCGACAAGGACACCTTGTTCTTCGAGCTGGCGCGCGAGGACGCCGAGCGAATGGCCGACGTCGCGGCGCGCGAAGGCCTAATTCAGGTGATGCGCGACATGCTGGCCGCTCCAGACCAGTTCGACTGGCTGGCTACCCGGCTCGAGATCGCCCGCAAGTTGCGGACCGACCCGCACTTCCATCAAGGCTGGGCGGAGCGCTCGGCCGAGCTCTATGCGGCCACCACCGAGCGGCTGCGCAAGCAGAAGCAAGCCGGACGACTGCGCGACGACGTTCCGAGCGAAGTGCTGCACACGTACCTGGACTTGGTGCTTGACGGACTAGTGGCCCGGCTGGCGTCCGGAGACGATCCGGAAAAGCTCGGTGCGGTACTCGATCTGGTCGAGGAGTCGGTGCGTCAAGCCGACTGACGGCGCGTGCGGTGGTTGGGTCCACCACGGCTGCGCATCGTCGTGCCCGACTCGCGCAGCAGGCTGTGGATCGACCCGTAGGACCGCCCGGTGGAGGCCACCAGCGACCGGATGCTCGCTCCGTTTTCATACGCGACACGTAACTCGGTCAGCAGCTCGTCGCGTGACCCGTTGGACTCAGTCATAGACCCTCTCCCCAGTTGCCTAGGCCCCCCGATTACCCACCCCAGCAACGGGCTAATCACGCGAACGCGAAAAGCCAGCAAAGGTTGGCGAATCCGGGTACCGGCGCCTCAGGCGAGTTCGATGAGCTCGCGGTACTCCTCGGACCAGTAGTCCTCGGTCCCGTCCGGTAGCAGCACCACGCGCTGCGGATCCAGCGCCTCGGCCGCGCCGGGATCGTGAGTCACCAGGACGACGGCCCCTTGATAGCTACGCAGGGCGTCCAGCACCTGTTCCCTGGAGGCCGGGTCGAGGTTGTTCGTCGGCTCGTCGAGCAGCAGCACGTTGGCCGTCGAGGCCACCAACCCGGCCAGCGCCAGCCGAGTCTTCTCGCCGCCGGACAGGGTGCCCGCCGGCTGATCGAGCTGCGGCCCGGTGAACATGAACGCCCCGAGCAGACTGCGCAGCTCCTGGTCGCCGGTGTCCGGCGCGGCATGGCGGATGTTCTCCCACACCGAGGCCAGTCCGTCGATGGTGTCGTGCTCCTGGGCGAAGTACCCGAGTTTGAGCCCGTGGCCGGGCTCGATCGCTCCGGCGTCGGCCTTCTCCACCCCCGCCAAGATCCGCAGCAGCGTGGTCTTGCCGGCGCCGTTGAGCCCGAGGATGACGACGCGCGAACCCTTGTCGATCGCCAGGTCGACACCGGTGAAGATCTCCAGCGAGCCGTAGGTCTTGGTCAGCCCCTTGCCGACCAGGGGGGTGCGCCCGCACACGGCCGGCGTGGGGAATCTGATCTTGGCGACCTTGTCGGCGACCCGTTCCTCGTCGAGCTCGGCGATCATGCGTTCGGCACGGCGCAGCATGTTTTGGGCCGCAACGGCTTTGGTGGCCTTGGCGCCCATCTTGGCGGCCTGGGTGCGCAGCGCGGAGGCCTTCTTCTCGGCATTGGCCCGTTCCCGGCGCCTGCGCTGTTCGTCGGTCGCGCGGGCATCGAGATACTTCTGCCAACCCATGTTGTACTGGTCGGCTTCGCCGCGCACGGCGTCCAGGAACCACACCCGGTTGACGACGTCGGCCAGCAGGTCGACGTCGTGGCTGATGACTACGAGCCCGCCGGTGTGGTTCTGCAGGAAGCTGCGCAACCACCCGATGGAATCGGCGTCGAGGTGGTTGGTGGGCTCGTCGAGCAACAGCGTGGTGTCCGAACCCGAGCCGGTATCCGAAGCGGCGAACAGGATCCGGCTGAGCTCCACGCGGCGCCGCTGTCCACCGGACAGTGTCCGCAGTTGCTGGGTGAGCACCCGCTCGGGCAGGCCGAGGCTGGCGCAGATGCGGCCGGCCTCGCTCTCGGCGGCGTACCCGCCGAGTGCGGAGAACCGTTCCTCGAGCTCCCCGTAGCGACGGACCGCCTTGTCCCTGGCGGCATCGTCAGCGACCTCGGCCATGATCGCCTGCTGCTTCTCCAAGTCCGAGAGCAGCGTGTCGAGCCCGCGCGCCGAGAGCACCCGGTCGCGGGCCAGCATGTCGAGATCGCCCTCGCGAGGATCCTGGGGCAGGTATCCGATCTCGCCGGTACGGTCGATCGTGCCCGCGTAGGGTTCGCCCTCGCCGGCCAAGATGCGCATCGTGGTGGTCTTGCCCGCCCCGTTGCGCCCGACCAGCCCGATGCGGTCGCCGGGCTGGATCCGCAGTGCCGCGCCTTCGACGGACAGCAGCGTGCGCGCTCCGGCGCGGACCTCGAGGTCCGTTGCGGTGATCACGCTGTTCTCCTATCTCCGGTCGCTGCCATTGCCCGCCGGTACGCCCGTGCCAGTCACCGGCGACTACTTGTCGTCGGTGAAGACTGCGGGTCGCTGCTCGGCGCGCGCAGCGACCGCTTCCTCGAAGTTGGTGGTGAGTAACCTCACGAAGAGTTGTCCCAGGCCCTCGGCCTGCATATGACCTTCCAGGCTACCGGCGTCCAGTCCACTCCAGAGCGTGCGCTTGGTCAACTCGACTCCGGGCCGCGAGAACGCCGCGATGCGCTCGGCCAGCTGATAGCAGGTCTCGAGCAGTTGGTCGCCGGGCACGGTACGCGACACCAGGCCGATGCGTTCGGACTCTGCGGCGTCGACGTCGCGGCCGGTCAGCATGATCTCGAACGCCCGCGAAGCACCAATCGCCCGTGGTAGCAGGTACGAAAGCCCCAGTTCGCTGGCCGTCAACCCGTTGTTGATGCCAGCCGCCCGGAAGTACGCGCCGTCGGCTGCGACCCGGATGTCGCACGCCAAGGCCAGACACAAGCCGCCGCCGATCGCTGCCCCGTTGACGGCGGCGATCACCGGCTGATGCAGCTTGCGTATGGCGAGAATCACGTCGTCGAGCACTTCCATCGACCGCAACGCGTAGGTGGGCCGGGTCAAACCGTCGACGTGGGGTACCGAGCCTGCTGACTTGTGGTCGGCGCCGGAGGAGAACCCCCGCCCGGCTCCGGTCAGGACCACCACCCGGGTGTCGTTGTCGACGGCCAGCTCGGCCAGCGCCTGCTTTAGCGGCACCATGACGTCGAACGCCATCGAGTTCATCCGGTCGGGCCGGTTCAGGGTCACCAGCGCCACGTGTGGCCGGGGGCGCTCGACCAGGACAAGCGGGGTTTGCTCACTCACGGGATGCACGCTATCGCGTGCCATGCCACGAACCGGCGACATTCGTGCCCGGCCGCCGCTTGGCCCAAACCGGGCCAAGCCTCCGTCAGAGCTCGGTCAGGCCTCGCCACTTTGCTGCGCGGCCTCTGCGGCCTCCACGTCCAGGGCCTTGAGTTGACCGATGAGCTCGTCGAGCTGCGGGGCCGGAAGCATGCCGGAGTGCCGGAACACCATGCGACCCTTCTTGAACGCCATCAGGGTGGGAATGGCCTGGATCTCGGCGGCGGCGGCGAGCGCCTGCTCGGCCTCGGTGTCGACCTTGGCGTGCACCACTTCGGGGTGCTTGTCCGAGGACGCCGCGAAGGTCGGCGCGAACGCGCGACACGGCCCGCACCAGGACGCCCAGAAGTCCACCAGGACGATCTCGTTCTGCTCGACCGTGGCGTTGAACTGTTCTGCGGTGATGTCTTGCGTAGTCACGATTGTCCCAACGTCGTCGTTCACCTGCTTGTTCCCAGCATGTGGTCAGTGCAGCTGCGCCAGCGCGACCGCGGCGTCGAACCCATTGAACCCAGCGAGCGCACCATCGCGCAGCCGGTTCACCCAGGCGGGGTCCGCGAGCAGGGCTCGCCCGACGGCCACGGCGTCGAATTCGCCCGCCTCGAATTGCTCGAGCAGCCGATCGACCGGTGCCGGCGGAATGCGGCCGCCGGCGCGGCCGGGGGTGAACTCGGTCGCCAACCCCACCGAACCGACCGCGATGACCGGCACCCCCGTGACCTTCTTGGTCCACCCGGACAGGGTCGTGTTCGGATCCACGTCGGGGAAGGCGGGCTGGTAGTGCCGGCGGGTGGACGGGTGAAAGACGTCGACTCCCGCGGTGACGAGCGGTGCGAGCAGCTCCTGCAAGGCCGTGGGATCGTCGGCGACCGAAGCGGTGTAGTCGGTCTGCTTCCACTGCGAGAAGCGGAAGATGATCGGGAGGTCGGGGCCGACGGCTGCCCGTACCGCCGCCACTACCTCGGCGGGGAACCGGGCCCGGCCCGCTCGCGAGCCGCCGTAGGCGTCGGTGCGTCGATTCGTCTTCGCCCAGAGGAATTCGTCGAGCAGGTAACCGTGAGCGCCGTGCAATTCCACGGCGTCGAAGCCGACCGCGCGGGCGTTGGCCGCCGCCTCGGCGAAGTCGGCGGCTACGGATTCGAGCTCGGCGGCGCTCAAGGCGCGCCCGATCGGTTCGCCCACGCAGTTCAGGCCCGAGGGGCTCACCGGTGCGATCCCGTCGCGAGCCCCGCGCTCGGCCCCCTGATGCCACAGCTGGGCGGCGATCGCTCCACCGTGGGCGTGCACTGCCTTGGTGACCGCGCGCCAGCCGTCGAGCGCGGCGGCGCCGGCCAACGCCGGGATGTCCTCGGACCCGCTGGCCTCCGGCTGCGCCAGCCGCAGGCCCTCGGTGATGATCAGCCCCACGCCGCCTTCGGCCCGCCTCGCGTAGTACGCGGCCACGTCGGCCCCTGGCACGCCGTGCGGCGAGGCCCGTCTGGTCATCGGGGCCATCGCGAACCGGTTGCGCATCGTCAGCGATTTGACCGCAAGCGGCTGGAAGAGCGCGTTCACGCGCGGGTCATGGGTCACGTTGCCGTCCACCTAATCGATTCGACGGGTCAGGAGCGCAGTTCGGCGCGACCGCGTTCGAGGAACTTCGCGACGTCGACCGCAAGTGCATCGACGTCATGGTCCGGGTCCAGCGGGTGCACGGCTCCGAACGGGGCGTTCCAGAATCCTCCCGTGCGCGCCGTCCACGGTGCCACGTAGGCGTAGGGCATGGGGTGGTAGGAGTCGCCGGCCGACACTCCGTAGTTGACCTCGCCGTCGGCGACGGCGACGTCGAAGTGTTCCGGCCACAGCACCGGATGTCCTTCGGGCAGTACCTGCTTGAGCGCATAGCCGCCCGCGTACAAACTGCGGTGAAGTAGCTCCGCCGCCGCGGGATCGAGTTTCAGGACCGCGTCGACCGGGAGCGGATCGACGATCTCGTACACCCCGTCCGGTGGGCCGTAGGTCAGCTCGGCCGCATCCGCGAGGTCACCGACGCGACCGACCAGCGGAGTCGCGCCGTGCTGCCACGTGAATTCGGTGCCGTGCACGCCGAGCGGAAGCGCGACCCCGACGAAACCGTCGGGCCGTACCGCGAGCCGGATGGTGCCTGCCGCCCGATGCTGCGGACCGGCGATCAGGCTCTCGGCGATGCCCCGCAGTTGGCGGCGGGTGGTGACGTAGGCGTCGCTGTCCATTGCGTCCACCCTAGGCCACGGTGTTGGGGTCGGGTGGGTTCGCTTCCCGGAGCTCTTGTCTGGCGGGCCGCGGCGGTTCCGGTCGCCGGGTGGCCGCGGCCAGCCGGTCGAGCAGGTCCTGTTCTGCGCTGTGCGGCCCAGCGGTATAGACGACGAGCACCTGGTGGTCCTCGGTAGCCGGGATGTGGAACGTCTCGTAGGCGAGGCTGATTTCGCCAATCA
>JAHFVB010000024.1:0-15997 GCA_023264755.1 Mycobacterium sp.
CGGCGGATCTGGTGATGCCGTGCACGACACCGCGATCACTCCCGACGCAGGGTCGACGAACCCCTTCCTCGTCGGGGCCGACCGCAACGCCGCGGCCCGGTCTTACACCCTGCACATCGTGCCCGGCGCGGTCCCCGCGTCGGGGCGGGCGCCCAACACGCTCTACGGCGGCGAGGGGCTGCTCGCCGAACACCTCGTCACGGTCGTCTACCGGATCTACGACGTCGACGCCGCGGCCGATCAGGCTTCGGGCGGGAGCCTGCCCACCGTCGCGACGGTCGACGGATCGGGCACGGTCACCGGCGTGTGCTCCGACAACCGCGGCGGAGTCACCCCCGGTGCCTCGTTCGCCTCGGTACCCGACGGAACCGACCGCACGGTGGGAGCCGTCGGCACCAATCCGCCGTCCTGGCAGAAGTTCGTCAACACCGCCACCACCTACTCGCAGCTCCTGCACAACGATCTCCTCGGGGACGCGCTGTATGACCGGGTGAGTGGCGCGACGTCGTCCGGTGCGGCCGGCGGGTTGGGCGCCAACGTCGACAACCAGTACGTCTCGACCTTGGTCAACCCGAATTACGGCAAGGTGCTCGCGCTGACCGCTGCGATGCCCACCCACCCCGACACCTACCAGGGCCAGAGCCCCATGGGCAGCGGGCAGGTGCGCTACTGGTCGATGTGCAGCGAGATCCTGGCCACCACGCAGGCCGTGCAATGTCTGCCGGATCACGCCGTTCCGGTACGCAACGACGGCACCTTCACCGTCGTGGTCTCGGCGCCGCAGGATCGCCCGGCCAACGCCACCCCGGAGTGCGGGGTGGCGTGGCTGCCGATGAGCACCGTGCCGGGCACCGTGCTGCTGATGCGCAACATGCTCGCCGATCCGTCGTTCGCGCAGAGCATCGGCAAGTCCGAGCTCAACCACGAGGCGGACACCATGGGCGCGTATTACCCTCGCGGCCAATACTTCACGGATGCCGCCTCCTTTGCCGCCACGGGCTGCCACAGTCACTGACTCGCGAGGTGAGCCGGCCCCGGGCCTAGCGCTGCGCGGAGCTGCAGGCCGGCTCACCGGGGAAGGGCTCGAACCCGAGTCGGCACGCGACGGCGGCGACCCCCGTCATCCGCGCTACCGCGTCCGGCAGCTGCAACGCCGGGATCACCCCGTTGTCCAGGACCGACGCCTTGAGCGCCTGCGCCTGGGGACTGAGCACGCCGCGGGCCTGCGCGAAGGCCACCAACTCGTCGTAGACCAGCGAGAGCGCCGCTTCGGTGGTCCGGTCGGCCGAATCGAGTTGCGCGAAGGGAACACCGGTCTCGTAGAGGTGACGCAACGCGTGCAAGCCCTGGTCACACTCAGGATTGTCGAAGTCCTCGCGGAAGCGTCCGTCGCCGTGCGCGGGGATCACGATTTGCGCAGCGTCGGTGCACCGGTGATGCGACACGCGGTCGGCCAACACGTGCAGGTAGATGCCCACCCGGGCGTCCGCGGAGCGTTGCGCTCCACCGACCCAGGCATCGAACTGATCGGAGCGCACCTTCCCGGAGATGACCTGCAGCCCCGTCGACGTCACGAAGGGAATCGAGGCAGGGGCCTTCAGCGCGAGCGCACCCCGGATGGGGACGGGGTTGGAACCGCCGAAACACGAGTCGCCGGTGGCGATGTCGCCGGCCGCGGACGGTGTGGTGAAGCCTCCGGCGCACAGCGGAGCGGCGCTGCCGGGGCCGGCCATCGCCCAGCGCCGAAGGTGGGCCAGCAGGATCTCGTGCTGAGCGTCGCGGGGGTTGGGGTGCAGCCCGTCGGGCGTTTGATTCGGCTGATCCTTGAACGTGGCGACGAAGTGGAACAGCAGCCCTCCGGTGTCGAAGTTCGTCCTGACCAAGCCGCCGACGTCACTCGTGGTCAACGCCGCGCTGTTGGGTACCGGCTTGCCGTCGATCCCCTTCGGAGCGAAGCTGCCCAGATCGGTGGCCTCGTCGTAGGCGGCGATCCAGTAGGCGTCGTCGGCCGAGAAGCCCACTGCGCGCGCCGCGAGGTACGTCGAGTCGGCGTGAATCAGGCTGCGGCCGCTGCCCGGTCGGGCCGCGGCCTCGGTGAGGGCGGCCAGCGCTGCCGTCCGGCAGGCCGGACCCGTCGGTTCCTTCAGCGGACAGCTCTTGGGCAGGGACCCACACGACTGCGCGGGGGCTCCGGTCACCGTGTAGCAGACGTCTTCGGCGAATGCGCCTGCTCTGGCCGGTGAACCGGCTACCAGGCCACCGAACATGGTCACTACGACGGCCAGCACCGGAAGCGCGCGCCTCACAGTGCGCACACCACCTGCAGCCCAACCAGATTCCGTTGCAGACACCCACAGCTCCACTTCATCGGTGGCGCCGCTCCGAGCAGCACCGTAATAGAACGACGATAGCATTTCGTTCTAGTCGCTATAGAACGACGCGCTCGGCGGTGTGCTACGGCCGGCTGCTGCCACTGCTAACGTCGGGGACATGCAGGTCCGGTACGGCAGCGCTCGGCAGCTCGCACCCCCCGACGGGCGCTCGACGCATGGCTGAACCAGCCCCGGAGCGCTCGCCGAAGTACTACGACATCGTGACCGCAGCCCAGGAGTTGTTCGGCGAGGTCGGCTACGACAAGACCGGAGTGCGCGAGATCGCCGAGCGAGCCCACATTGCGTTGGGCACGCTCTACGCCCAGTTCCCCGACGGCAAGATCGAGGTACTCAGCGCGGCGATGGCCGAGCGGGTGGCCCGGCTGACTGCCGACATCGCCGGGGGTGACGTCGACGATCCCCTCGAGGCCTTCCTGGACAAGGTCCGGCGGCTCAACGGCGAGCTCGTGCGGGACCCGTTCCTGCGCAGAGTCTTTTTGGAACAGGGGCACGTCAACGAGCCGAGGCTGCGCGAGCGCGGACGCGAACTCGTCGACAACTTCGGAGCCATGGCGGTCGGGGAACTCGACCGCTTGATCGAGCGCGGCTACGCGCGCTGCGACGACCCCCAGGCCGTTGCCGTGCTGATGCGCACCACGACCATCGGCTGGATCAACGCAAACGCCTCCGGCACGGCCACCGTCTCCCACGAGCGGTTGCTCGACGTGCTCATCGCTGCCGTCCGGGCCCTGATCCGGCCGCCCGAGCCGCCGCCCACCGGCCCCGCCAAACGGCGACCCACGGCGACGGGCAAGCGCCGCCCCCGCTGACCCCGCGGGTCGACGTCGGAACAAGACTTCGAAACAGAGTGTGTGAACCCCGGCACCGTTGGGTAGTCGGTGTACATGTGTTCACCAGAATCCCAGTTCAGGCGCACCTGGCAGGGGGTGCGCGATGGCGCTCAACCTGCGTGACCTCACCCGGTGGAGCGAAGCACCCGCCAAGGACGTGGAAACGGCGTCCACCCCGAAGGTCAACCTGCTGCGCGGGCTCGCCGCCCGGGCGACCACCCCGCTCCTACCCGACGACTACCTCAAACTGCTCAATCCGCTGTGGTCTGCGCGGGAACTGCGCGGCGAGGTCGTGGACGTGCAGAAGGAGACCGAAGACTCCGCCACGGTCACGATCAAGCCAGGCTGGGGGTTCTCCGGCGACTACCAGCCCGGCCAGTACGTCGGCATCGGACTGCGCGTCGACGGGCGATGGCACTGGCGGTCGTACTCGTTGACCTCGGTGCCCCGCCGCGACAAGAAGCACATCTCGATCACCGTCAAGGCCACGCCGGAGGGCTTCCTGTCCACGCACCTGGTGAACGGGGTCAAATCCGGAACGATCGTTCGCCTGGCCGCCCCGAAGGGCGACTTCGCGCTGCCCGACCCGCCGCCGGCCAAGCTGCTGCTCATCACCGCGGGCAGCGGCATCACCCCCGTCATCGCCATGCTGCGGGCACTCAAACAACGCGGCCAGCGCGCCGACATCGTGCACCTGCACTCCGCCCCGGCCCCGCACGACGTGATCTTCCACGACGAACTCCGTCAACTCGGCGAAGACGACGACGGCTATCGGCTACACCTCCAGCTCACCAACGACATGGGCCACCTCGACTTCGCGACCGAACTCGACGGACTGGTCCCGGACTGGACGGAACGGCCCACCTGGGCGTGCGGCCCGCCGGCGATGCTCGACGCCGTCGAGCAGGTCTGGAAGGACGCCGACGCCGCCGAGCAGCTGCACCTGGAGCGATTCGTCATCGCGCGCACCGACAAGGGCGGGGAAGGCGGCACCGTGAGATTCGCAGTATCCGACAAGACCATCGAAGTCGACGGCGCCACTTCGCTTTTGGAGGCCGGGGAGCGAGTGGGCATCCAAATGCCGTTCGGATGCCGGATAGGCATCTGCCAAACCTGCGTCCTGCCCTTGGAATCGGGTCACGTGCGCGACTTCCGATCCGGTACCGAACACGGCGAAGGAGACCGAATCCAAACCTGCATCTCGGCCGTATCCGGCGAGTGCACCATCAACGTCTAGGAGGCGACATGGCCATCAGCGACATCAAGGAATACGCCCACCTCACTGCCGAGGACGTCGAAGCGCTCGGACGCGAACTCGACGCGATCCGGACCGACGTCGAGGAGTCCCGCGGCGAGCGAGACGCCCGCTACATCCGCCGCGCCATCCAACTCCAGCGCGGACTGGCGGCCGGCGGCCGAATCGCATTGTTCGCCAGTAGAAACAAGCTCGCCTGGACGGCCGGTACCGGCATGCTCGCGACCGCGAAGATCATCGAGAACATGGAACTCGGACACAACATCACCCACGGACAGTGGGACTGGATGAACGATCCCGAGATTCACTCCACCGAGTGGGAGTGGGACACCACCGCGCCCACGGTGCACTGGAAGAAGTCACACAACTTCATCCACCACAAGTACACCAACGTCGTCGGGCTGGACGACGACATCGGCTACGGCATCATGCGGCTCACCCGCGACCAACGCTGGCAACGCTGGATGATCGGCAACCCGATCTACAACCTGCTGCTCGGCACGCTGTTCGAATGGGGCGTCGCCGCACACGGCTTGGAGACCACCCGATACCGCAAGGGCGAGAAGTCGAAGGGCGAAGTACTCAAGGACCTGCGGATCATCGGCAAGAAGGTGGGCAAGCAGGTGGGCAAGGACTACCTCGTCTTCCCGGCCTTGACCGGACGGGCCTGGAAGCACACCCTCGGCGCCAACGCGGTAGCCAACCTGATCCGCAACTACTGGGCCTACATGGTGATCTTCTGCGGGCACTTCCCCGACGGCGCCGAGAAGTTCACGGCCAAGGAATACGAAACCGAGACACACGCCGAGTGGTACTTGCGACAGATGTTGGGCTCGGCCAATTTCCACGCCGGCCCGCTGATGGCGTTCATGAGCGGCAACCTCTGCTACCAGATCGAACACCACCTGTTCCCGGACCTGCCGAGCAACCGGTACGCCGAAATCAGTGAGCGGGTCCGGGCACTGTGCGACAAATACGACCTGCCGTACACGACGGGCCCCTTCCTGCGTCAGTATGCGCAGTCGTTCTGGACGATCCTGAAACTGGCCCTGCCGGACCGCTTCCTGGTGGCCACGTCCGACGATGCCCCCGAGACGAACTCGGAACTGAAGTTCCGCATTCGCGAGGGCGTCCGCGAGGCGTTCGGCGTCGACCCCGCGACCGGAAGGCGGCGCGGCCTGCGCACGGCACTGCGCCGACTCGAAGCCAGCGGAGCCCAGGCGGCCTAATGAGCCCGGGCGCCCTGCTGTGGCAGGCTGCCCAACATGGTGCGTTGGTCAGCGGTCGTCGTCGCGCTCGTCGCGCTCGTCGTCGTCTCGTTCGTCGTCGTCTCGTTCGTCGTCGGTCCCGGCTCGGCCCAGGCCGATCCCAACGCACTCTGGGACATCGTCAACGACCGCTGCGTGCCCGACCAGGAGCAGCACGGCGATCCCGCGCCGTGTACCGAAGTCGACCTCGCCGCGGGTCGGGAGCAGGGCAGCGCCGTACTCAAGGACCTCGTCGGCCCCAACCAGTTCCTGCTGATCCCGACCGGGCGGATCACCGGCATCGAAAGCGCGCAGCTGCTGGCCCCCGACGCCGCGAACTACTTCGCGGCGGCGTGGCGGGCGCGCTCCTTCGTCGACGAGCGCGCGGGTTGGACGCTGCCGCGCGATTGGGTAAGCCTGGCGATCAACTCCGAGGACGCCCGCACCCAGGATCAACTGCACATCCACGTCGACTGCCTGCGCCGCGACGTATACGACGCATTGACGACCCACGCCTCCGCCGTGGGCCCCGCCTGGGCGCCGTTTCCGACACCGCTGGTCGGACACCGGTATAGCGCGATCGCGCTGAAAGGCGAAGACCTGGAGGCGAACCCGTTCCAACTGCTCGCCGACGGAATCCCCGGGGCGCGGTCCGACATGGGGGCCTGGACGCTGGTCGTGGTGGGCACCTACGGGCGTGACGGTCAACCCGGCTTCCTCGTGCTCGCCGACCACGTGGACCTGGCCGCCGGCGACACCGCGGGCGGAGAGGCCCTCCAAGACCACGCCGCGTGCCCGCAAAAGTAGCCCGGCTCAGCCCACGATCGCGATGAGCCGCTCGAGCGCCGCCAGCTGGCGGCGGTAGTCCCCGTCGAGCTTGGCGAGCAGCGTGGTGATGCCCGCCGCGCGATACCGCTCGACGCGCTCGGCAATCTGCGCGTCGGTGCCCAGCAGGTTGGTCAACCGCCCGAGTTCGAGGGGTACCGCCCGCCCGGCTTCCTCGCGCCGCCCCGCCGTCCAGAGCTCGGCGACCGTCTTCACCGCCGCCCCGTACCCGAGCCGGGTGAAGGCGTCGGCGTAGAAGTTGGTGCCACCAGCTCCCATGGCGCCGATGGTGAATGCGTACCCGTCGGCATGCCGCCGGGCCGCGGCATCGCCCTGTTCCTTGGTGTCGGTGAACTCGACCGCCACCGGGGCCACCAACTCGAGGTCCGCCAGCGTGCGCCCGGCCAGCGCCGCGCCGGCCCGCAACGGATCCAGGAAGACGTCGGCCGCCTCGGGAATGAACGCGTTGCCCAGCCACCCGTCGGCCAGCTCCCCGGTGAGCCGCAGATTGGCCGGCCCCATCGCCGCGACGTACACTGGGACGTGTCCCGGCCGGACCAGGGGCCGAAGCGCGCTACCCGCGCTGTCGGGCAACGGAAGTGGGTAGATCTCACCCGCGTGTTCCAGCCGTTCGCCGCGGCTCACGATCCGGATGATCTCGATGGTCTCGCGGGTGGTCTGCACGGGCCGACGGAACCGGACGCCGTGCCAGCCCTCCATCACCCTGGGCCCCGAACTGCCCACGCCAAGCACGAACCTATTCCCGGACAGCTCCTGCAGGCTCAACGCCGACGTGGCCAACAGGGCGGGACTTCGCGAGCCCAGCTGTACGACAAAGGTTCCCAGGCCGATCGTGGTGGTCCTGGCGGCGAGGTACGCGAGCCCGGTGAGTGCGTCGTAACCCCACACCTCGGGCACCCACAGGGAGGCGACGCCGATGCGCTCAGCGGCGACGGCGAACTCCGAGGCCCCTGGTAGGCGAGGTTCGACCAGGACTCCGACCTTCACTGGCGCTCCCTTGACCGTTCGTGCCGATGTGCCATCTGCACTATGGCAGGCTGCTCGACGTGCGCTACCGGGATCAGCCGACCATCGAAGTGACGCAGCGCGTCAATTGTGACGTGGCTACGGCCTGGGCTCGCGTGACCGACATCGGGCTACCGGCGAGGTGCTCGCAGGAACTTCAGCGCGCGGAGTGGTTGGGCGACGCCGACGGCGTGACGGTGGGCGCCCGGTTTCGCGGGCGCAACGAGAACCCGGCCATGGGCGTCTGGGAGACCGAATGCGAGATCATCGAAGTCGAACCGGAGCGGCGCTGGGTGTGGAACGTCGTCGGACCGGACGGCCCCATCGCCACCTGGGCCTTCGAAGTCGAGCCCACCAGTGACGGGGCGCTGATTCGCCAGTGGGCACGCATGGGGCCCGGCCCCTCGGGACTGACGTATGCGATCACCGCCCGGCCCGAGAAGGAGGCCCGCATCGTCGCGGGCCGGCTGGCCGAGTGGCGGGCCAACATGCAGGCCAACCTGGACTGCATCCGCGACGAGTTCGCCTGACGCGATTTCGGCGTGATGCCGCGCGCTCACCGCGCCGAATCACGCCGAAATCGCAGGGCCGAGCACGGATGGCGCGGAGCTCAGTTCAGGTGATGGTCGTGCCCGTGGGTCGGCGACGCTTGCCGGGCTGACGACGCCTGCCGGGTCGAGGAGTCCTGGTGGTTGGACGCCGCGCGTGTCGTCGCCGAGGCCCGCGTGGTCGACTCCGAGGACGTCTGGTCGAGTTCGTCCGAGGCCGGATGATGGGCCGGACCCGGCGTCTTCGGGGGCGCAGGAAAGGTCACGGAGCATTGGCCCCCGAGGTCGACTGAATTCCGCGGGCAGACACCGGCATCGGCGGCCGCGGGCGCGGCGGCGGCTACCGCCGTGGCCACCACGGCGGCGAGCAGCGATCCGATCAGTTTGGGCTGGCGATGCATACGACGCTCCTTTGGGTTTCACGCATCAGCTGGACCCTTCCGAGAGTGGCCGACCGCGCCGCCGGTGTCGTCGTGGCTAACACCCGATTGAGCTGGAGGGTGACCGCCATTGGCGCGACTGCGGTTAACCCCACGTCGAGAGTGTGGGCAGCAGTGAGGACAACCCGCCGAGTGGCGCCGACCATCGAGTCATGAAAATGCCTTGCACCCGTGATGAAATCGCCAAGTCGAGGGATCGAGCAGTCAGGTACGTCGCCGCCCTCGGGTTGGTCGCGCCGCTGTGGATCGGATTAGCCCAACTGCCCCTCGCCCATGCCGACGTCCCAGAGCTCGGGTGTGGCGGCAAAGCTTTGACGAGTGCACGGCACTGTGCCAACAGCCAGCAGGGCCAGCAGGATGGATCGGACGCCGGAACGTCGGCGCCGCCGGCGCCGTGGACCGGGGGCAACCCGCTGGTTCCGGTCGGTAGCACCCCGTACGTGCTCATCCCACCGGGGATGGACCAGGCGTTCTGAGCGCTGCCGTCAGGACGCGTGCAACCCGCACTCCGACTTCCCGTGGCCCACCCAGCGCCCGCTGCGGCTGTCCGCCCCATCCTGGGGCAGCGCCGTGCATGGGGCGCAACCGATCGACGGATAGCCTTCGTAGACTAGGGGATTGACCAAGATGCCGCGCTCGGTGACGTACTTCTGGAGCCGGTCGTCGGTCCACTCGACCAACGGATTGACCTTGAGCACGCCGAACCGCTCGTCGTAGCTGACCATGGGCGTATGGGTCCGGCTGACGGAGTCGCTGCGGCGAATGCCGGTCAGCCACGCGCAGTATCCGCGCAGCGCGCGGCTCATGGGTAACACCTTGCGCAGCCGGCAGCATTCGTCGGGCTGGCTGACGAACAGGTCCTTGCCCAACAATGCGTCCTGCTCGGCGGGAGTGTGGTCGGGCCGAACGTCGATGACCGTCACGTCGTACTGGGCCGCGACGGCCGCACGCATTCCGAGGGTCTCGACGAAGTGGTAGCCGGTGTCCACGAACATCACGTGGACTCCGGGCCGGACCTGAGCCGCCAGGTCGATCAGCACCGCATCCTTCATGCTCGACGCGACGACGTAACTGCCGGCCAGGTTTTCGTCGACCCAACGAATCACGTCGATGGCCTCGGCCCCGTCGAGCTCGGTCGTCGCCCGCTGTGCCAGGGCCCGGATCCGGCTGGCGAACTGCTCGCGCCCCTTCATCGCAATGCCGCCTCATCGGCGCGGGCCGCCCATTCGGCAAACCGTTCGCCCGCGCTGCGTTGCGCGACGAAGTTGCGCACGACGCGTTCCACGTAGTCCCCGACCTCGGTGCCAACAACCTTGTGCTGACGCAGTTTCCGGCCGAACCCGCTGTCCAGCCCAAGGCTGCCACCCAGGTGGACCTGGAATCCCTCGACTGTGTTGCCGTGTCCGTCATCGACCATCTGGCCCTTGAACCCGATGTCGGCGAGCTGGATGCGGGCGCACGAGTTGGGGCAACCATTGAGATGAACGGTCACCGGCACGTCGAGCTCGGCGTTGACGTCGGCGAGCCGCTGCTCCAGCGCGGGCACCAGCGTTTGCGCCCGGGTGCGAGTCTCGGCGAATGAGAGCTTGCAATACTCGATGCCGCTGCAGGCCATCAGATTTCGCCGCCACCCTGACGGCTGGGAAGGCAAGCCCAGGGCGTCGAGTTCGGCCCGTAGGGGCGCGAGCGCGTCGCCCGGCACGTCGAGCACGATCAACTTCTGGTACGGCGTGAAGCGGATCCGATCCGATCCCACGGCGCTGGCCAGCTCGGCCACCTTCGTCAAGAGGGTGCCCGACACCCGTCCGGCGATCGGCGCGACCCCGACGGCGTTGAGTCCGTTCTTCTGCCTTTGCACCCCAACGTGGTCGATGGGGTGGACCAGCTGCTCGGGTGCCGGACCGTCGATGAGCCTTCGGCCCAGGTACTCGGTCTCCAGCACGTCGCGGAACTTCTGTACCCCCCACGCCTTGATCAAGAACTTCAGCCGGGCCTTCGAGCGCAACCGGCGGTAGCCGTAGTCCCGAAACACCGACGTGATTCCCGCCCAGACCTCGGGCACCTCCGAGAGCGGCACCCAAGCGTTGAGTCGTTGAGCCAGCATGGGATTGGTGGACAGCCCACCGCCGACCCAGACGTCCAGCCCAGGACCGTGCACCGGGTGGTGGACGCCGACGAAGGCCACGTCGTTGATCTCGTGCGCGACGTCCTGCAGCCCCGAGATCGCGGTCTTGAACTTGCGCGGCAGATTCGAGAACTCCGGGTCGCCCACCCAACGCTTGACGATCTCGTCGACCGCCCAGGTGGGGTCCAGCACCTCGTCCAAGGACTCCCCGGCCAGCGGCGAGCCGAGCACCACTCGGGGACAGTCTCCGCAGGCCTCGGTGGTCTGCAGTCCGACCTCGGCCAGCCGGCGCCAAATCGTCGGCACATCCTCGATCCGAATCCAGTGGTACTGAACGTTCTCCCGATCGGAGAGGTCGGCCGTGTCGCGGGCGAACTCCGTCGAGAGCTCGCCCAGCGTGCGCAACGCGGCCGCCGACAGCGCCCCGCCGTCGCAGCGCACGCGCATCATGAAGTACTTGGCCTCGATCTCGTCGGCGTGCTCTTCACCGGTCCACGTGCCGTCGTAACCCTGCTCACGCTGGGTGTACAGACCCATCCAACGCATCCGGCCGCGCAGGTCGTCGGTGTCGATGGAATCGAAGCCCTGAACCGAGTAGCTCTGCTCGATGCGGGCCCGTACGTTCAACGCGTCGTCGTCGGACTTGAAGCGTTCGTTGGCGTTCAGCGGCTCGAGCTGGCCCAGGGCCCATTGCCCCTCGTTGCTCGGCGTGCGGGGTTCGTTCACGTTGTTCCTCCTGGCGTCAACGCCAGGATGTCGACGCGCAGCGGCGCTGTCCTCACCGTTGCCCCCCAACTCGAGGTGGGGTCAACCGCTAGTGCGCGCGCCGGAGCTCGGAGAATTCATGCAGCGTTCACAGCGTGGGGCTGCCCGCCGCCGGGTGCGCGACGGACACTGAGGCGTGGAGTCGAAGGATGCACCCCTGCG
Source organism: Mycobacterium sp. (assembly GCA_023264755.1). Classification (GTDB taxonomy): domain Bacteria; phylum Actinomycetota; class Actinomycetes; order Mycobacteriales; family Mycobacteriaceae; genus Mycobacterium. The sequence goes on from JAHFVB010000024.1 coordinate 11,617, forward strand.
GTGCTTGATCGTTGACGACAGCCTGACCTTCCGCGACGCCGCCCGCCGCATCCTCGAACGCGACGGATTGGTCGTGGTGGGGATGGCGTCAGCCGTCGCCGAGGGGTTGAGCTCCGCACGGACGCTGAAGCCCGACGTCACGCTCGTCGACGTCCACCTGGGCGCGGAAAGCGGATTCGACCTCGCCAAGAAGCTGCGTGAGGAGCAGCGCGCGACGGGGGCCATCGTCGTGTTGATCTCCGCACACCCCGAGCGGGAGCTGCTCGAACGGCAGGCGGAGACGTCCGCGGACGCCTTTGTCGCGAAATCCGCCCTGTCCGGTGCCGCGATCCGCGCGGTCGCCTGCGGCAGCGCGGCAGGCTCACCGCTCGGCGAGAAAGGTGACCGCCGCTAACACCCGGCGGTGATCGTCCTCGCCATCGGGGAGTCCGAGCTTCGTCATGATGTTGCGAATGTGCTTCTCGACGGTGCTTTCGGTGATCCACAGCCGGCGCCCGATCCCGGTGTTGGACCGCCCCTCGGCCATCAGGGCCAACACCTCACGTTCGCGACTGCTGAGCACGGCCAGCGGGTCGTCGCGCCGGCGCATGTTGACCAACTCCTGTACGACGGCGGGGTCGACGACCGTTCCCCCACGGGCGATCTGCTGCAACGCGTCGATGAAGTCGGCTACGTCGGCCACCCTGCTCTTGAGCAGATAGCCGAGGCCCTGACCGTGGGCGACGAGTTCCAGCGCGAACTCCGCATTCAGATGCGCCGACAACACCAACACTCCGGTGCCGGGCACCTCCTCGCGCAGCGTGCGCGCGGCTTCGAGCCCTTCGGTGGTGTGCGTCGGCGGCATGCGGATGTCGACGACGACGACGTCTGGATGCTGGGCCAGCACCTCCGACCGCAGTTCCGTACCGTCGCAGGCCAAGCCGACGACGTCGAGTCCATGCCGCTTGAGCAGGCTCGACAGGCCCTCTCGGTAGAGGACGTCGTCCTCGGCGATCACCACCCGAACCGCGCTCATGGCCGTGTGTCCTTTGCCGCGGCGGCGGGGCGGCGTGGCTGCATCACGTAATCAGGCTAGCGACGGCAACTTTCGTTGGACCGATCACGAGCCGACTCACAGTCCACGCGTAGCTGGTTGGTGCCGTGGCGATCCGGAGTCGTACAGGTTTCGTCACTACCCTCGCCAGCACCCGCTAGCCCGAACCTTCCCGATCCCGAGGTGAACACCCCGACGTGGCCGTCTACGAATCCACGATGTCCACGCGGACGTCGCCGCTGGCGCAACCCGCAATCCGGGGCTGGCCGGCCGGACGACGTCTGCTGGTCGAGGCGTTCCTGTCCCAAGGGTCGCCATCGGTACCCGCCGGACTGCTGATCGTCGCGGTGCTCATCACCGTCGAAACGGCGGCCGTGCAGGTGCTCCAGCGGCTGACTCCGAGCGAGCACCTCGGGGCGCTCTACCTGCTCGGGGTGCTGGTGGCGGCCGCCTATTCGCGGCTCGCCGTGACCATCGTGGCTGCGCTGGGCAGTGCCGTCGCCTTCGATTGGGTGCGCGCGACGTCGACCGGCCACTTCGCCGCGGTCGAGCTGCGGCACTTGGTGACTCATTCCACGCTCGTGGTCGTGGCCGTGTGCGCCAACGCGCTGGCCGGGCTGGCGCGGGCGCACGCCCGCGAGGCCGACCAGCGCCGGAGGGAAGCCGACCTGAGCGCCGAACTCGCCCACTTGACGCTGCGCGCCGACGATCTGAACGAGCTGTTGGACCAGGCCGCGCGCCGCGTCGCCGCAGCCCTCGACCTGCCGGGAGTGGCGCTCGAGCGCGGACCTGCGCCCACGGGCGGTGCCGGCCTGGCGATTCCGCTTCGCGACGACGACTACGTCCTGGCCACCCTGCTGCTCCCGTCGGACGTACCGGCCGCAACCGTGCTGCAGTTGCGCAAGCGCGTGGTGCCGGCCCTGGAAGCGATACTTCGAGTGGCCTGGGACCGGGAGGCCATCGCCGGTGCCCTGGAAGCGAGTCACCGGGAACTCGAGCGGTTCTTCGGGCTGTCCTCGGATCTGCTGTGCATCGGTCAGCGGAGCCACTTCCTGCGGGTCAACCCGGCCTTCGAACGAGTGCTGGGCCATTCCCGCAGCGAACTCGTGACGCGTCCGCTCCTGGACTTCGTGCTGCCGCAGGACCGGGCGTGCACCGCCGAGGAGCTGGCCGCCGTCGCGCGGACGGGGCGCTCGGTTCGGTTCGAGAATCGGCTGATCCGGGCGGACGGCTCGGTGTGCTCGATGGAATGGAACGTGCGCTCGCACGAAGGACTGTTCTTCGCCGCCGGGCGCGACGTCACCGAACAGCGCAGCGAGCAGGATCGACTGCGCGCGGCGCAGCGCACGATCGAGGCCAACAACGCGCAACTGGCCGACCTCGCCGTACAGCAGAGCGGACTGCGCCGAATCGCCACGCTGGTGGCCTGCGGTGTCGCCCCCGCGGAAGTCTTCACCGCGGTCGTCGAGGAGATCGTCCTGTACCTGGACGTCGCGGGTGCGGTACTGCTTCGAAACGAACCCGACGGGCAGCCCGTCCACGTCGCCGGACACGGCTACTTCGACGACGACCTCGACGACGACGGCCTCGACCTCAGGGTGCCGATCGTCGTGCACGACCAACCCTGGGGCGCGGTAGCGATCGCCTCGTCGCGGCTGGACCAGCTGCCTGCCGAAACCCAGACCCGGCTCGAGGACTTCGCCGAGCTGGCCGCGATGGCCATCGCCAACGCCGCTGCGCACGAGGAACTTCGGGCCTCCCGAGCCCGCATCGTCAACGCCGCCGACAATGCCCGGCGTCAACTCGAGCGCGACCTCCACGACGGCGCGCAGCAACGCCTCGAGGCGCTCAAGCTCGAGGTAAGGATGGCCCACGATGGCGTTCCCGACGAGCTTCCGGAGCTGCGCGCCCAGACGGAGCGCATCATCGCGCAGCTGGCTGGGGTATCGGAGGATCTCCACGAACTCTCGCGGGGCATCCACCCCGCCGTGCTGGCGGCCGGCCTGCCCGCCGCGCTGCGGACGCTGGCCCGTCGCTCGGCCGTCCCCGTGGACCTAGCCGTCCACATCGGTGGACCACTGCCCGAATCAGTGGAAGTGGCAGCGTATTACGTGATGTCCGAGGCGCTCACCAACACGGCCAAACACGCACGAGCTCAACAGGTCAGTGCCACCGCGACACTGGACGCAGCACACCTGCACATCGCCGTCTCGGACGACGGGATGGGTGGAGCCGACCCCCGAAGGGGTTCTGGTCTGGTGGGACTCGTCGACAGGGTCGAAGCGCTCGGAGGTCGGCTACGCGTGACGAGCCCGGTGGGCGTTGGTACGACGCTCGACGTCGACCTGCCGGTGAACCCGCCGTGCCCGCGTACCGGGAATGGTGGTTAACCGCAGCCCGAATTCATGGCCTGCCCTGAGGACGTGAACCGACTCGACCGCGATGCTGGACCCATGACTGTCGCGAAATCCGTTGCCGAGCAGTTGGACCCGAACACATGATCACGCTGACCGTGGGGCTCGCCGTCGTCATCGGCATCGCCCTCGGATTGATGGGCGGCGGGGGGTCGACGCTGATGGTGCCGCTGCTGACCTTCGGTGCGGGACTCGACGCCCGCCACGCCGTCGATACGGCACTCGTCGTGGTGAGCATCACCTGCGCCGTCGGCGCCGTCGCACACGCTCGATCCGGTCGGGTCCAATGGCGGGCCGCGCTGGTGCTCGGCGTCACCGGGATGGCAGGGGCCTATCTGGGCGGACGGCTGGCCACCCACCTGCCGAGCGCGGTCTGCATGGCCGCCTTCGCCGGCTCCATGGTCGTATCGGCCATCGGACTGCTGCACGAACGCAAGAACGACGGTGCGCGCGGCGAGGCCCGCTTGCCCGGCGGCAAGCTGGCCCTGCTCGGCGTCGTCGTCGGCGTCGTGAGCGGATTGACCGGTGCGGGTGGGGGATTCCTGCTCGTCGCGGCGCTGACGTTCATCGACGGGTTGGCCATGCCGATCGCGGTCGGGACGTCCCTGGTGGTCATCGCGATGCACGGCGTGGCGGCGCTGGCGGGGCGGCTCTCCATCGATCACGTCGACTGGAGTCTGGCGTTGCTCGTCAGCACCGCTGCGGTGGTCGGCAGTCTGATTGCGGAACGCATCGCTCCCAAGGTCGACCCGTACGTACTCCGGCTGGGCTTCGGCGTGCTGAGCGTCCTCATGGCGGCCGGCGTCGTCGCCCGCGAAACGGGCTCGGGCGGCTACTCGACGGCCGCCGGGCTCAGCCTCGCCGTCATCGGCTGCGGCCTGCTCGCGCGGTGTCACCGCGCGGTCCGACGGACGTCCGGGTAGGAGCGGGCGGG
>JAHFVB010000024.1:16027-18114 GCA_023264755.1 Mycobacterium sp.
CGATTTCGGCGTGATGCCGCGCGCTCACCGCGCCGAATCACGCCGAAATCGCGGGAACGAGTTTGAGTGGGAGCTGCGCGTGCCGTCGAATGATGTTGTTGACGGCCCAGGTCGGCTCGCCCACCAGCTCGATGCGTTCGACTCGATCGAGCAGGGCATTGAGCATCGCCGCAGTCTCGAGTCGGGCCAGGCCCTGGCCGGCGCACGCGTGCGCGCCGTTGCCGAAGCCGAGGTGCCGGCCGGCGTCGCGTTGGATGTCGAAGACCTCCGGATCGTCCCACTCGCGCTCGTCGCGGTTGGCCGAGGCATACATGACGAGCACGCGTGCGCCCGCGGGCAGCGCGACGCCGCCGAGCTCGGTGTCGCGGGCCACCTTTCGCGAGAAGGCCCGCAGCGGTGACTCGTAGCGGATCACCTCGTTGATCGCCTTGGTCACCAGCGACCGGTCGGCCCGCAACTTCTGCCACTGTTCGGGATGGATGGCGAACAGGTGCAATGCATTCGAGATCGCGCTCATGGTGGTATCGATGGACGGAGCGATGTAGTCGATCATCAGCGCGGCGGCCTCGTCGTGCGTCAACTGGCCCTCGTCGGCGGCCAGCAGCACGTCGTGGCCCAGGCTCCCGTCGAGCATCGCGCGGTCGCGGATCACGCGCTTGGCGAACCGCAGCATCCGCAAGGTCTCCGGAACGGCGCGGACGGCATGCCGGTTCATCGGGCCGAGTAGGTCGAATGTCGCTCCACCCCAAGCGATGAGCTGTCCACGCGAGTCCCGCGGCCAGCCGACCAGGTCGGGGACGACGGCCATCGGCAACGCCGTCGCCACATCGGACACCCCGTCGACCTCGCCGCGCGCCAGCGCGGCCTCGACCACCGCGGCGGCCTGCTCGTCGACGTTCGCGCTGATGGCGTTCAGGGCCCGCGGCAACATTCGGTGGGCGACCAGTTTGCGCCGGCGTTCGTGATCGGCCCCGTCGCTGTTGAGCGTGGTGCCATCGGAGAAGTGATTCGAGAACGGGTTGAGCGCTACGCCGTGACCCGAGCGGAAGTTCTCGTCGTCGCGCAGCGCGGCCTTGCTTTCGGGATAGCGCGGCAGCGCATAGACCCGTTGGCGCGCCAGCCAGACGACCGGGCCCAGTTCCCGCATCCGGGCGTAGTGCGGGTACGGGTCGATGATCGCCGCGGTGGTGTAGATGTCCGGCGCGTACGTCGGGAGGTGATTTCGGCGTGATGAGGCGCGCCCGCCGCGCGTGATCACGCCGAAACCGCCGGGAAGTGGGGGAGTGCGTCGCATAGCGGGCGCAGGTTGCGGCCCGCTCGCATGACGGTGCGGTCCGGCCGGACGACGACGGCCGTGGCGCGGCCGCGATGCAGCCAGTGTGCCAGTTCGCTTCCTGGCGTTGCGACGTGGAGCGCGGCGCCCCGTCCTTCGATCAGGGCGCGCTCGTGCGGACTCGGTGCGCTGGACGTGATGACCGCGAAGCCGTTGCCCAGCGCACTGTCGAGACGCCGGCCGTCCACCACCGGATTGGGGATCAGCGATCCGGCCAGCTGTCGGGGCGCGGGTGACTTGTGGACCAGAGCCGAGCGCCGCAGTGCGGGTGTTCGGCTGTCGAGCAGTTTGGCGCTCAGCCCGGGTAGTCGGGGTAGCCGCGGGACAACGACGCGCCGGGCGACGTTGCCGAGCTCACCGCCGGCGGTCATCGCCCGACCGACCCACAGCGCCATCCGAATCATGTGTCGGGCGTGTGGCTTTCGCTCCTGCTGGTAGCTTTCGAGGGCTTCGGGAGGCAGGCCGCCGCCGAGTACCGCGGCGACCTTCCAGGCCAGGTTCATCGCGTCGCGCAACCCGGCGCCCATGCCCTGGCCGATGAAAGGCGGCGTCAGGTGGGCGGCGTCACCGAGGAGGAAGACGCGGGACCGCTGCCAACGATCGGCGAGCTGAGCCCGGAACGTGTACTCGGTGACCCGCAGTAGTTTCAGTTCCTCGGTGGGGATGGGTCCGAGCCACGGCTGCAGCAACGGGCGCAGGGCGGCCAGCGTGTCGAAGTCGGCGGCGCGTTCACCGGCCAACAGCCGGAACTCCC
>JAHFVB010000313.1:0-1613 GCA_023264755.1 Mycobacterium sp.
CGAGCGCCTTGCTGACGGAGTCCTCGTCGGTGACGTTGGCCGCGACGAACTTGGCGCGCTCGCCCAGTTCGGCTACGGCTTCCTCGCCCTTGAGGTCGATGACCACGACCGAGGCCCCGGCATCCAGCAGGCGCTTCGTCGTGGCCAGGCCCAAGCCCGAGGCTCCTCCGGTGACGACCGCTACGGCATCTTTGATCTGCACTTATGCATTCCTCTCACACTGAGAATCGAAGGCCGAGGTTTTCTCGACCTACTGGTTGGTTGGGACTATACCCAGTCGCGCAGGACGGCCTCGGCGTCAGCGCCAGGAACCCCCGGCGGAGTGGGCTCGGCCGGGGCGGTGCGCGAGAACCGGGGAGCCGGGAACGCCTGCAGGTGGTGGCCGCCGTCGGTGTAGAACGTCCCGCGCTCGGTGATGTGCGGCTCGGTCTGCACCTCGGCGAAGCTGAGCACGGGCGTGACGCAGGCGTCGGTGCCGTCGAAGACCTTGGCCCAGTGATCACGGTCGTGCGCGGCAATCGCCGCGGTGAAGGCCGCACGCAGTTCTGGCCAGCGACTGACGTCGTTCTGCTCGGGCAACCCCGCGGCGTCGAGCCCGAGCCCCTTGAGCAATTCGGCGTAGAACTGCGGCTCGATGGATCCGACCGCCACGTACTTTCCGTCGGAGGTCTCGTAGGTGTCGTAGTAGGGCGCACCCGTGTCGAGCATGTTGGTCCCGCGCTCGTCACTCCACATTCCGGTGGCCCGGAAACTCCACATCATCTGCATCAGCACGCTGGACCCGTCGACCATCGCGGCGTCGACGACCTGTCCCTTGCCGGATGTCTGCCGCTCCCACAGCGCCGCCAAGATGCCGACGAGCAGGAACATCGATCCACCGCCGAAGTCGCCGGCCAGGTTCAGCGGCGGCACCGGGCGTTCGCCCTTGCGGCCGACGGCGTGCAACAGGCCGTTGAGCGAGATGTAGTTGATGTCGTGACCGGCCTGCAGGGCACGCGGCCCGGCCTGACCCCAACCCGTCATGCGCGCATAGACCAACCGTTCGTTGACCTTGGCGCAGTCGTCGGGTCCGAGCCCGAGCCGTTCGGTGACCCCGGGCCGGAAGCCTTCGATCAGCACGTCGGCCTTCGCGACCAGCCGCAGGATGAGTTCACGGCCCTCGTCGCGCTTGAGGTCGGCCGTGACCGAGCGGCGGTTCCGCAGCAGCGAGTCTCCGCTGGGCACGCCAGGCCCCGCCTTCGGCCGCTCGACCCGCACGACGTCGGCGCCGAGATCTCCGAGAATCATGGCCGCGTGCGGCCCTGGGCCGATGCCAGCCAACTCGACGACACGCAATCCCTGTAGTGGTCCAGCCATCTCGCAACATCCTCCGAATAGTCGACGTGGTTGACCGCCGACATAGCTTACTTGTATAACCAAGTCGATCGATCGCGGGTCTCGACCCGCCCGAACCCAAGGCGGGCAATGACAACCACCGAGCCCGATCCCAGGTCCTATCTGGGTATCGACGATCTCACGGTATCCCTCGATGACGGCGTGCTTTCGGTGACGCTCAATCGGCCGGACAGCCTCAACTCCCTGACCGGAAGGATGCTCGTCACCATCGCGAGCAC
>JAHFVB010000313.1:1623-6303 GCA_023264755.1 Mycobacterium sp.
CCTGGAACGGGCGGCCACGGATCCAGACGTTCGGGTGGTGCGCCTGGCGGGCGCGGGCCGGGGCTTCAGTTCGGGTGCCGGGCTCGGCGGAGCCGATCACGAGGGCCCCGGTGAGACCTTCGAGGACGTTCTCGAGGGAGCCAATCGCGCGGTCCGGTCGATCGTCGAGCTCCCCAAGCCCGTGGTGGCCGTCGTCCAGGGGCCGGCCGCCGGAGTTGGCGTGTCGTTGGCGTTGGCCTGCGATCTGATCCTGGCATCCGAGCAGGCGTATTTCCTGTTGGCGTTAACCAAGATTGGGCTGATGCCGGACGGCGGCGCGTCGGCGTTGGTGGCAGCTTCGATCGGCCGGGCGCGGGCCATGCGGTTGGCGCTGCTGGCCGAACGGTTGCCTGCAGCCGAGGCGCTGGCGGCCGGGCTGATCAGCGGGGTGCACCCGGCCGAGGAGTTGGACGCCGAGGCGGCCAAGGTCATCGCGACGCTGAAGTCGGGCCCCGCGGTGGCGCTGCGCAAGACCAAGCAGGCCGTCAACGCCGCGACGCTGACCGAGCTCGCCAACGCCTTCACCCGGGAGACCGAAGGCCAGCTTGCGCTGATGCACACCAACGACTTTCGCGAGGGGACAAAGGCGTTTCAAGAGCGCCGGACACCGACGTTCACCGACGACTGAAGCTCACCAACCGCCCCACCCGGGCCACCGTCCACCGAAGCTCACCAACCGCCCCATCAGTCACGCCATCGGGACGGCACCCCGCTCTTCAAATGCGATATCACCGGTGATATCTGGGCGGCCCTGGCGAGAATCCGGCGATGATGCGGTATCGCCGGTGATATCGCATTTGAGAAGAGCGTCCTGGTTCCCGGCGGAGGGCGTCGGCAGACGGCGACGGCAGACGGCACACGGCGACGGCACACTGCGACGGCACACGGCAGACAGCGTCGGCAGACGGCGACGGCGGACGGCGACGGCGGACGGCGACGGCACACGGCACACGGCACACGGCACACGGCACACGGCACACGGCACACGGAAAATCGTTCGACTCAACCCCATTCGATACGCCACCATCGACGGGTGAGTACGCAATTCGACACCACCGACGCCACGCGCGATTCCGGGGTGACACAGCCGGTGGAGCCCGCCGGCGGATGGCGCGTGCTCGCCCCGTTCCGGTTCCGCGAGTACCGGCTGCTCGTCGCCGCGGTATCGGTGTCGATATTCGCCGACGGCATGTGGACCGTCGTCATGGCCCTTCAGGTCATCAAACTCGACGACGATCCCGCGTCGCTTTCACTCGTCGCAACGTGCCTCGGCCTGGGCCTGGTGGCCTTCCTGCTGGTGGGTGGCCTCGCGGCGGACCGACTCAATCAACGCAGCATCATCATCGCCGTGGAGGCGGTCAACGTGCTCGCGGTGACGGCCGTCGTCGTGCTCAATTCCCTTGGAGTGTTGAAGATTTGGCACCTGGCCGTCGTCGCGGGCACGCTCGGCATAGCCGCGGCGTTCTTCTTCCCGGCCTACAGTGCGCTACTCCCCCGCATCCTGCCCGCCGAACAACTGTTGGCCGCCAACGGCGTCGAAGGGGTCGTACGGCCGGTGTTCGAGCGGGCGCTGGGCCCCGCAATCGCGGGCGTCGTCGTCGGCTTGACCATGCCATCGGTCGGCGCCGTCGCGGTGGCGGCGCTCTTCGCCGTCGGCTTGGCGCTACTGGTGGCCACCCGCCCGACGGTCAGCGCCGCGGCCACGGTCGCCGGGCCCGAGCGGGCTCGGGTGTGGCGCGAGCTGCGCGACGGTTGCGCCTTCATGGTGCGCACCCCGTGGCTGCTGTGGACGCTGCTGTTCGCCAGCGTCTTCGTGCTGGTCGTGCTCGGTCCGATCGAGATCCTGCTGCCGTTCCTCGCGAAGGACAGGTTCGCCGACGGCGCGAGGACCTACGGTTTCATCCTGGCCTGCTTCGGGATCGGCAGCGCGCTGGGCGCGATCGCGGTGTCCTCCCGAAGACTTCCCCGGCGCTACCTGACGGTGATGATGGCGATGTGGGGGCTCGGCTCGCTACCGCTGGCGGTCGTGGGCGTCACCTCGTCGTTCCCCGTCATGGCGACGGCGACGTTCCTCGTCGGAGTCACCGACGGAGCGGCGGGCGTCATCTGGGGCACGCTGTTGCAGCGCCGGGTACCCACCGAGCTGTTGGGTCGGGTATCGAGCCTGGACTTCTTCGTCTCGCTGGCGTTCATGCCGCTGTCGTTCGCGATCGCCGGGCCGCTGTCGAAGCTCGTGCCGATGGAGCTGATCTTCTTGGTGGCGGGCGTGGTGCCGGTGCTGCTGGCCGCGGTGGCCGTATGGGCGGCGCAGATGCGGCGCGACGAGCTCGCCAACCAGTTGGGTTAGCGAGCCGTCAGACGCCGAAGAGCGGTGGCAAGGCCAGCACCATGACCAGCCCCCAGAAGAAGTGGGTGAGCATCGGGGCCAGCACTCCGCCGGTGATTCGACGCTCGTAGGCGCACACGGCGCCGAGGATGACGCCGGCGAAGCCGAGCATCGGATTGCCCGCTGCCGACACCGCGACGGCGTAGACGACGGTGGACACCACTTCGGGGCGGTACTTCCCGAGCGCGGTGTACAGCGCGCCGCGGAAGAACAGTTCCTCGGCGACCCCATTGATCACGGTGATCAGCACGACCAGCCAGAGGGCCCCGTAGTCGGCGTATTGCAGCACCTCGACGATGTAGTCGCGGACCGGGCCGATTTCGCGGGCAACCAACCCGCCGACGATGAACACGCCGCCGAGCAGCACGCCGATCGCCGAGCCGGTGATCATCGGACGCCGGTCCCGCCCGCGGAACTGCACGCACCCCAGGTGCAGCGGGCCCGACAGCCAGGCGCCCAGCGCCCACACTGCGGCCAACGCCAGCGTCAGCACGTAGAAGGCGGTGGATCCCGGGGTGCGGCTCAGCGAGAAGCCCAGCAACGTCGCGCCGAGCACGAGCACGATGACCACGACGATTCGGCGCCTGCGGACGAGGGTCGGCGGCTCGTCGTGGGTGACGGCGGGCGAGGCGATGATCGCTCCGATTTCGGAGATGAGCCCCGTCACGACGCGCTCTTCGACGCCAGCCCGAGCAACGTGTCCAGACTCGTGCGCCAGGCGCCGGCGATCGGCCCGGGTACCAGCCCGAGCAACCCGAGTGCGGGTTTGGCCACCGGCGGGGTGACTCGGTCGGCCAGCCGGCGAAGGCGCAGCACGTCCCCGCCCGCCCAGCCCGGATCGGTGTCGGCCAGGTGGTGGGGATCGGCCAACCCATCGACGGGGCGGGCCCGGCCCCCGGACAGGGACAGCACGATGGCCTCGTCGATGCCGACCAGCCCCCCTGGCGGGTCGGGTACCAGGTGACTCAGTCCGTCGCCGGAGGCGGACATCGGATGGTCGAGCGACTCGACGAGATCCGCAGCCAAGCCGTACGGCACGGGCACGATCATCCCTGCCACGCGCGAGACCAGGGACATGTCGATGTCCGGTACGGGGAGGCCGTGTCGCGACTGGCCCGTGAGCCGCGCGTAGGACAGCAACAGTTCGCCGTACGTCGTCGACTCCGAGCCGTGGATGTCGTAACCGCCTGCGGGCACGCGGTCGCTGTCGGCCGCGGCGACGAGGTAGTACAGCACGTCGCGGATCGAGATGGGATCCATCGGGTTGGCCGCCCATGGGGGCATGGGGATCACCGGGAAGCGATCACCGATGTAGCGCATCAGCTCGAACGAGGTCGACCCGGCGCCGAGGATCATCGCCGCCCCCAGCCACACGACTTCGGGACCGCCCTCGACGCTCAGCGCATCGGCGACTTCGGCGCGGCCGGTGAGGTGTTCGGACAGTTCACCGTCGTCGGGTACGAAGCCGCCGAGGTAGACGATGCGGCCGACGCCGGCGGCCTTGGCGGCGCCGGCCAGGTTGGTCGCCCCTCGGTTGTCGGCGTCGCGGTAGCCAGGTTGTCCGATCCCGTGGATCAGGTAGTACACCAGGTCGACGGGGCCCGTCACCGCGAAGGCGCTCGAGGCGCTCTCCGCGTCCGCTGCGTCCAGATAGACCGGCGTCACGTCGTCGAACCATCCGAAGTCGCCCAGTCGGGCCAGGTTGCGGCTCGCGACGACGACGTCGTGCCCCTCGTTCAGCAGGGCACCGACCAACCGCGATCCCACGTATCCGGTGGCACCCATGACGAGGATCCGCATCTTGTTCACCGTAGGCATGTACCCACGGCGGCGCCATTCGACCGCAGTGCCGCGCCCCAATCGACCGCAGTGAGAGGTAGCTCACGGGAAAGCAGCCGGTTGGCAGGTTCTTGACGATTGGTGACGTTGCGTCGACTGGCCGGGAGTGCCCTACGAACGGGATGCTCTTCGGGTGACTGCTCGAGTCGGTATCGAGACCGCCCGCCCGCCCCGCGTCCACTGGGCCTGGGTGGTGGCGGCAGTCAGCTTCGTGGCCATCCTCGGCGCTGCGGGCTTCCGCTCGGTGCCCGGCGTGATGATGAACCCGCTGCACCACGAGTTCGGGTGGTCGCACGGCACGGTCGGGCTGGCGATGTCGGTGAACATGACGCTGTTCGGGCTGACGGCGCCGTTCGCGGCCGCACTGATGGACCGGTTCGGGGTGCGCCGGGTGCTGTCGGTCGCGCTGCTGCTGA
>JAHFVB010000314.1 GCA_023264755.1 Mycobacterium sp.
GATGGCGGTGCGCGCGCTGGTGGTCATGGTCACGGTGTACCTCACCGCGCCTCGGCCCGCTCGGCGAGCGCTCCGCTATTCGACGGTGACCGACTTGGCCAGGTTGCGCGGCTTGTCGACGTCGTAACCGCGGGCCTGCGCCACCCCGGCCGCGAACACCTGCAGCGGAATGGTCGAGAGCAACGGCTGGAACAGCGTTGACACCGAAGGTATTTCGATCAGGTGATCGGCGTAGGGCCGAACGGTGTCGTCGCCCTCCTCGGCGATGACGATGGTGACCGCGCCGCGAGCCTGAATCTCGCGGATGTTGCTCAGCAGCTTGCTGTGCAACATGGCCGCGTTCTTCGGCGAGGGCATCACGACGATGACCGGAAGGCCGTCCTCGATCAAGGCGATGGGCCCGTGCTTGAGCTCACCCGCGGCGAAGCCCTCGGCGTGCATGTACGCCAGCTCCTTGAGCTTGAGCGCACCCTCCAGGGCGACGGGATAGCCGACGTGGCGGCCCAGGAACAGGATCGTCGGCGATGCGGCGAACCGATGCGCCAACTGGGTGACCGGCTCCATGCAGGCCAGCACTCGCGCGACCAGGTCGGGCATCGCCTCGAGCTCGTCGTACTCGCGCTTCACCTCGTCGGGGTACTTGGTGCCACGGGCCTGGGCCAATGCCAGCCCGACCAGGTAGTTCGCCGTGACCTGGGCCAGGAACGTCTTGGTGGACGCGACGCCGATCTCCGGCCCCGCCCGGGTGTAGAGCACCGCGTCGCACTCCCGCGGAATCTGCGAACCGTTGGTATTGCAGATGGCCAGCACCTTGGCCTTCTGCTCCTTGGCGTGCCGGACGGCTTCCAGGGTGTCGGCGGTCTCCCCGGACTGCGAGATGGCGATCACCAGCGTGCTGCGGTCCAGGACCGGGTCGCGGTAGCGGAATTCGCTCGCGAGCTCCACTTCGACCGGTAGCCGCGTCCAGTTCTCGATGGCGTACTTGGCCAGGAGACCCGAGTGGTAAGCGGTACCGCAGGCGACGATGAAGACCTTGTCGACCTCGCGCAGCTCCTGGTCGCTCAGCCGCTGCTCGTCGAGCACGATGCGGCCGTCGACGAAATGCCCGAGCAGGGTGTCGGCGTCGGCGGCGGGCTGCTCGGCGATCTCCTTGAGCATGAAGTACTCGTAGCCGCCCTTTTCGGCGGCCGACAGGTCCCAGTCGATGTGAAAACGTCGAGTGGGGACGTCCTCGCTCCCGTAGAAGTCGGTGACGCGGTATCCGTCGGCAGTGATGACGACGGCCTGGTCCTGACCCAGTTCGACGGCTTCCCGGGTGTACTCGATGAAGGCGGCCACGTCGGAGCCAAGGAACATCTCCCCGTCACCGACCCCGATCACCAGCGGTGTCGAGCGGCGCGCCGCGACGATGGTGCCCGGCTCGTCGGCGTTGGCGAACACCAGCGTGAAGTGGCCCTCCAACCGCGGGAGCACCGCCATCACGGAGCCGACGAAGTCACCGGCGGTGGGTCCGTGGTGGTACTGCCACGACACCAGGTGCACGGCGACCTCGGTGTCGGTGTCACTGGCGAACTCGACTCCGGTGGCTTCGAGCTCGGCGCGCAGCGCGGCGAAGTTCTCGATGATGCCGTTGTGGACGACGGCGAGCTTGCCCGACGCGTCGCGGTGCGGGTGGGCGTTGCGGTCGGTCGGCCTGCCGTGGGTGGCCCAGCGGGTGTGGCCCATGCCCGCGTTGCCCGCGAGCTCACCGACGCCGACCTCGTCGAGGGCGGCTTCCAGGTTGGCCAGCCGGCCCGCTCGCCGTCGGACGGTCAGTCCGCCGTGGCCGTCGAGTAATGCGATGCCCGACGAGTCGTAGCCGCGATATTCCATTCGGCGCAGCGCATCGACCACGATTCCGCAGGCAGGTCGCTGCCCGACATAGCCGACGATTCCACACACGGATAACCAGGGTAGTGCAGCTCCGGCCCGGGAAGCGGGTCGTGCCCGCGCGACGGGTGCGCACAAGCTCACCACGGAACGTCACCACGAAGTGCGTGGGATACGGTCAACGGGTGGCCAGGACGAAGAAGCTCTTCGCTGCATTGACCAGACGCGGCCCGCACCGCGTCCTGCGTGGTGACCTGGCCTTTGCCGGATTGCCCGGGGTGGTGTACACCCCCGAGTCGGGGATGAACCTGGCCGCGGTGGCGTTCGGCCACGACTGGCTGGCCGGCGCGGACCGCTATCACGGCACGCTGGAACACCTCGCGTCCTGGGGCATCGTCGCGGCGGCGCCGAATACCGAGCTCGGCATCGCGCCATCCGTGCTCAACCTGGCGTTCGACCTGGGCACCACGCTCGACATCGTCTCGGGCGTGCGACTTGGCCCGGGCAAGATCAGCGTGCACCCCACCAAGCTGGGCGTCGTGGGCCATGGCTTCGGCGGATCGGCAGCCGTGTTCACCGCCGCTGGCCTTGGCGACAAGCTCAAGACCGCGGTGGCCCTGATCCCGACCGTCACCGCCCCGCCGGCCGAGGAGCCAGCCAGGGGGCTGCGCGTGCCGGGGCTGATCGTCTCGGCCCCGGGCGATCCACTCAGCATCAAGTCCAACGCGACCGAACTCGCCGCGGCGTGGCGGGGCGCGACGCTGCGCACGCTGGCCAAGGCCGAGCCCGGGGGGCTCGTCGAAGGCTTCCGACTCACCCGCGTGGTGGGCCTGCCGGGCGCCGACCGGCGCACCCAGAAGGCGGTCCGCGCCCTGGTGACCGGCTATCTACTGCACGTCTTGACCGGCGACAAGACCTACCGGGACTTCGGCGACCCCGAGGCGGCACTGCCACACACGGTCGCCCCGGAGCCCGGCGGGCCGCCCATCACCCTCGAAGACAAGGTCGTCGCGCTACTCAAGGGCTGAACCCCGGGAGTAGGCCAACCAACCGGTTGGGTGTATAACTCACCTGTGACTTCCATGCGCACCGGCATCTTCCTGGGCTACGCGGGCGGCTTCCGCGAGGCCGCCGACCAAGTGGTCGAATTCGAGAAGGTCGGGGTCGACATCGCGCTCGTCGCCGAGGCTTATTCGTTCGACGCCATCAGCCAGCTCGGCTACCTAGCTGCCAAGACCTCGACCATCGAGCTCGGTTCCGGAGTGGTGCCGATCTACGTGCGCACGCCATCGCTGCTCGCGATGACCGCCGCCGGGTTGGACTACGTCTCCGACGGCCGCTTCCGGCTGGGCATCGGCACCTCCGGCCCACAGGTGATGGAGGGCTTTCACGGCGTCCCCTTCGACGCCCCGCTGGGCCGCACCCGGGAAGTCGTCGAGATCTGCCGCCAGGTGTGGCGCCGGGAGAACGTCAACCACGACGGCAAGCACTACCAGATCCCGCTGCCCGCCGAACGCGGCACCGGCCTGGGCAAGCCGCTGCACCTCATCAATCACCCCGTGCGCGAACGCATTCCGATCACCATCGCCGCACTCGGGCCCAAGAACGTCGAATTGGCGGCGGAAATCGCCGAGGGCTGGCAGCCGGTGTTCTTCTATCCGGAGAAGTCCGACCTGGTCTGGGGCGACGCGCTGCGGGCCGGCTTCTCCAAGCGCGATCCAGCACTCGGCACGCTCGACGTCATGGTCTCGGCCAGCCTGGCCATCGGCGACGACGTCGAGGACCGACTGGCGTGGGCGAAACCCCAACTGGCGCTCTACATCGGCGGCATGGGCGCGCGCGGCAAGAACTTCTATCACAACCTGGCCACCCGATACGGATTCGGCGACGTCGCCGACGAGATCCAGGACCTCTACCTGGCCGGCAAGAAGACCGAGGCCATTGCCGCGGTGCCCGACGAATTGGTCAGATACACCAACCTGGTGGGCCCGCGCGGGTTCGTCAAGGAACGGTTGGCCGCCTACGCCGAGGCCGGCGTCACGACCCTGCTGGTGCACCCGCTGGCCGCAGACGCGGCCGAACAGCTGCGCTACGTCGAAGAATTGGTCGAGCTGACGTCCTAGCGGTCCACCGGCGGCGATGGTGACGCTCGCCTCACTGTTCGGTCGTCAGCCCATCGTCGGATAGACTGGCGTCAGCGGCATCGTCTGTTCTGCCTTTTGCCGCTTCGCCTGAGGCGAATCTTCGCCCTCATTCGATCGTCACACCGTGCTTTTACAAGCGCCGCGGGGAACTACCCGCGCCGGGCAGGACGACCATTCAACTTTTCGGAGCTTCAACCTTGTCTGTCATGACTTCTGGTGAGTCAACCATGCCCACCTTCGCCGACCTCGGCTTGCCCGCGGCCGTCGTCTCCGCCCTCGCCGCCACCGACATCGAGAGCGCCTTCCCCATTCAGGCTGCGACACTGCCGGATTCACTGGCCGGGCGCGACGTCCTGGGCCGCGGCCGGACCGGATCCGGCAAGACCTACGCCTTCCTACTGCCCGTGGTGTCCCGGCTGGCGAACAGTTCCACCCCCCGCCAGGCCGGTCGCCCGCGTGCCCTGATCCTCGCCCCCACCCGCGAGCTCGTCGCGCAGATCGACGCCGCACTGGCGCCGTTGGCCAAGGCCATGAACCTGCGCTCGGTCACCATCTTCGGTGGGGTCAGCCCGGGACCGCAGATCAGCAAGCTGCGCCAGGGCGTCGACATCGTCATCGCCTGCCCCGGCCGGCTCGAGGATCACATCCAGTCCCGCCACGCCGACCTGTCCGCGGTGGAGATCACCGTGCTCGACGAGGCCGACCACATGGCCGACCTCGGATTCCTGCCCCCGGTCAAGCGACTGATGGACAAGACCCCGAGCAACGGCCAGCGGATGCTGTTCTCCGCCACGCTCGACGGCGGCGTCGACGTACTGATCAAGCGCTACCTGCACCAGCCGATCGTGCACAGCGTCGACTCCGAGCAGTCTCCGGTATCGGCGATGGTGCACCACGTGCTCCACGTCGACAACGCGGCCCGCCTCGAGGTGCTCACCGACCTCGCGGCCTCCCCCGGCCGCACCATCGTCTTCGCACGCACCAAGCACGGCGCGAAAGGCATTGCCCGCAAGCTGAACTCACGTGGCGTGGCCGCGGTCGAGTTGCACGGCAACCTGTCTCAGAATGCGCGTACCCGCAACCTCGCGGCGTTCTCCGACGGCTCGGCGGGGGTGCTGGTCGCTACCGACATCGCCGCCCGCGGAATCCACGTCGACGACGTCAACCTGGTCGTGCACGCCGACCCGCCCGTGGAACACAAGGCCTACCTTCACCGTTCGGGCCGCACGGCCCGCGCCGGGGCCGAGGGCACCGTCGTCACGCTGATGATCGACTCGCAGGTCTCCGACGTTCGCACGCTGACCCGCAAGGCCGGCGTGAAGCCCACGATCACCCGCTTCAGCGGCCCGTCGCACCCGGTACTGCAGGAGATCGCCCCGGGTGAGCGCGACTTCAGCGGTCCCATCGTGCTCGAAGTCCCGGTGCCGCCGGCGCCCGCCCGTCAGGGCGGCGGCCAGGGCAACGGCGGTGGCGCCCGTCGCCGCGGCGGATCCGGACGCAACCACCAGGCGGCCGCGTCCACCCCCCGTTCAGGCAACGGCGCACGCGGCAACCGCTCACGTGGCGGAGAACCGCGCTCGTACACCACGACGTCGGCGCCTTCCCGCGGATCGCGCAGCCGCTAAGTCAATTAGCCATCCCGCCGACGAGCGGCCTCATCCCCCAACTTGAGGCAGCTCGTCGGCGGCGATTTCGCACGGCGTCTTCGATTCCGGTGCGGTCTCGAGCTCGGTGGCTGGAAGCGCCGGCCCGGGCTCCGCACCCACCGGCGTCGGTACCGACACCTGCGACGGTGTTTCCCCCTCATCCGGTGCGCCGGTTGGGGATTCGACCGCGGCGTCGACGGTCTCGCCGCTCTTCGAGTCGTCCGTGACGTCGTCCTCCGATTCGCCTTCGGGCTCAGCCTGCGAATCGTCCTCGGATTCGTCGTCGGAATCGTCCTCGGACTCTTCGTCGGCTCCCTCGCCTTCGTCGGTCGACGGATCCAGGTCGCCGTCCTCCCCTAGCTCCGGCGGGTCCACTTCGGCCAGTTCGGGCGCCGCGTCGGCCGAAGCTCCGACCAGTCCCCCGATGAGGTCGGACAACTGCTGTCCGAATCCGGACAATCCCATCCCGCCGAGCCCGGGCGTCCCGCCGCCGAGCCCAGACATCCCGCCCAGGCCAGGTAGTTCACCGCCGAGTTCACCGGGCGCCGCCGTCGATGCGGCCGGAGTCGGTTGCCCCGCCGGCGCCGGCTCGGGGGCCAGGGG
>JAHFVB010000628.1 GCA_023264755.1 Mycobacterium sp.
GGTCCACGCCTTGGCCAGATTGAGCTCGGGCGCGAAGAGCATCGACTTGAGCCCGTGTTTGGTCTCCGCCCGGGCCAGGATTCGGCCCGCCTCGGCCGTCTGGCCCAGCTGACCGAGCGCTTGCGCCAACAACATCCACGCCAACGGGCCCCACGAATAGCCCGTCGGTGCCAGCGTGGTGGCGGCCGGCTCCAACAGTTCGACGGCGGCTGCGAGGTCGCCGCGCGCCATCAGTACGTCGGCGACCAGCAGCAGCCCGATGGCGTGGCCGGGTTGTGCGGAGTCGGTCGCGTCGACGAGTTCCCGGGCCAGCGCCTGAGCGGCATCCAGCTGCCCAGCCATCAGCCGCGCCGTGGTCTGCCCGTAGCCGCTGGTGAAGCGCAGCAACCCCGGATGCCCTGCCGCAATCGCCCGTTCCGCCAGCGTGTCGACTTCGTCGAATCGGCCCATGCGAGCGCAGCTCAGTGCGGCGGCCGCCGCGGACCACCCGATCGCGGTGTCGTCGGCATCGGGGGAGGCCAACACCGTGGTCGCGACGTCCATGGCCCGACTGGGGCTGCCCGCGTTCATCGCGAAGGTGGCCGACAACGCGTCGAGCGTGGTGCGCGCGATCGACGACGTCACCCGGGCGCGAGTCGTCTTCAGAAACGCGGTGGCCCGCTCCGGCTCGCCGAGCATCCAGAACTGGTTGGCCGCCCGCGGCAGTGCCCAGGACATCAACTCGGTGCCGGTCAAGGTCGTCGGGTCCACCTCGGCCAGTACGGCATCGGCGTCGCGGCCCCGACCCTGCCAGGCCAAGGCCTGCGCGAGGATCAGGCGGGCGGCCAGGGAATCCCGTTCGCGTAGCGCGGCGCGACCGAGCTCCTCGGCCGTTGCGAGCTCGCCGTTGGACAAGGCCTGCTCGGCCGCGGCGATTCCGTCTGACACCGCCGAAGTGTATGGCGGTCCGGTCGACGGCAACCGAAGAACGATCACCTGAACCCGGTACGTTTGCATCCGTGGCCGAAACCTCATCCGACCGCCGGTGGGCGGTGTGCGTCTACTGTGCCTCCGGGCCGACCCATCCCGAATTGCTTGCGCTCGCAGGCAGAGTCGGCGCGGCCATCGCCGACCGCAACTGGACACTGGTGTCCGGCGGCGGCAACGTGTCGGCCATGGGCGCGCTCGCGAACGGGGCCCGCGCTCGAAACGGCCACACGATCGGCGTCATCCCCAAGGCGTTGGTGCACCGCGAACTCGCCGACGTCGACGCCGACGAACTGGTCGTCACCGACACCATGCGGGAGCGCAAGCAGGTCATGGAAGACCGCGCCGACGCGTTCGTCGTGCTGCCCGGCGGGATCGGCACGCTCGAAGAATTTTTCGAGGCGTGGACCGCCGGATACCTGGGTATGCACGAGAAGCCGCTGGTGATGCTCGATCCGTTCGGGCATTACGACGGCCTGTTGGCCTGGGTGCGCGGGCTGGTCGACAGCGGCTACGTCTCACCCGGCGCGCTGGATCGACTCGTCGTCGTCGACGAGATCGATGCGGCGCTCGCCGCATGTGCCCCGGCCGAGTAACCACCGTCACTCGCGCAGCTAGGGTGGTTGCCCATGAGTGACGACAAATCAGGCACGCGTTCCAGCGTCGGCCTACTGGACATTGCCCCGCAGCTGCCGGGCCTACTGATGGACGTACCCGTCATCGCGCGCGGCGTGATCACCGGCTTCCTGGCGCGCCCGACGGCAAAGACCTCCATTGGCAAGGTCTTTCAGGAGCGTGCCGCCCGCTACGGGGACAAGTTGTTCCTCAAGTTCGAGGGCGAACAGCTGACCTACCGGGAGGCCAACGAGTTGGTCAACCGGTACGCGGCCGTGCTCGCCGCGCGCGGTGTCGGCCACGGAGACGTCGTCGGCGTCATGCTGCGCAACTCGCCGCATTCGGTGCTGCTGATGCTTGCGGTGGTCAAGTGCGGGGCCGTCGCCGGCATGATCAACTACCACCAGCGTGGCAAGGTGCTGGCGCACAGCCTCGGCTTGCTGGGTGCCAAGGCCGTCGTCGCCGAGACCGACTTCATCGAACCGATCAGCGAAAGCGGCGCCGACACCGAGGGCCTGATGACGCTCGAGGAGCTACAGCAGTTGGCCGCCTCGGCTCCGGCCACCAATCCGGCGACCACCGCGGCCGTGCTGGCCAAGG
>JAHFVB010000315.1 GCA_023264755.1 Mycobacterium sp.
GTCGGCCTCCTCGTCGCTGCCCGCGGGCGTGGCGGTACCGAACGACGAGCCGTCGAAGATCACCTGGTCCAGTTCGGCGTCCGCGCCGAGCATCTCGAACCCGTTGTCCAGGTCGCTGGACTCGTCCTTCTGCTTGGCGGCGTCCGCGAGCAGCTCGTCGTCGAGCCCGTCGGACTCCCGATGCGGCTTGCCCAACACGTGGTTGCGCTGCGCCTCGAGCTCGCTGGCCAACTGCAACAGGTTGGGCACCGACGGGAGGAACACGCTGGCCGTCTCACCCGGTTTGCGCGAGCGGACGAACCGGCCGATCACCTGGGCGAAGAACAGCGGGGTCGAGGCACTGGTGGCGTACACGCCCACCGCCAGCCGAGGCACGTCGACGCCTTCGGAGACCATGCGCACGGCGACCAACCACTTGCTGGTGCCCTCCGAGAAGGACGTGATGCGATCCGAGGAGCCCTTGTCGTCGGAGAGCACGAGCGTCGGCGCCTCGCCGGTCAACTTGGTCAGCAGGTTGGCGTACGCCCTGGCGGCCGTCTGATCCGAGGCGATGATCATCCCGCCCGCATCCGGCACGTGTTGGCGCTTCTGTTCCAGCCGGGTGTCGGCTGCCGCGATGACGGCAGGCATCCACTCGCCGGCCGGGTTGAGCGCCGTGCGCCAGGCCCGCGCGGTGTACTCGGCGGTGAGCGGTTCGCCGAGGCGCGCCGCGTGTTCTTCCCCGGCGCTGTCCCGCCAGCGCGACTCACCGGAGTAGGCCAGGAACACGACGGGGCGCACCACGCCGTCGGCCAGGGCCTCGGAGTAGCCGTAGGTGTGGTCGGCCTGCGAACGGGCCAGTCCGTCCGGGCCGCGTTCGTACGTGACGAAGGGGATCGGGCTGTCGTCGCTGCGGAACGGCGTGCCCGTCAAGGCCAGCCTGCGCGTCGCATCGCCGAACGCCTCGCGAATCGCGTCGCCCCAACTCTTGGCGTCGCCGCCGTGGTGGATCTCGTCGAACACCACCAGCGTCTTGCGGTTCTCGGTGCGCACCCGATGTCGGCCGGGATGGCTGGCCACTTGCGCGTAGGTGACGACGACGCCGTGATATTCGTCGGAGTTCTGCGCCGAAGAGTTGCTGAACTTGGGATCCAGCGCCATGCCGACCCTTGCGGCGGCCTGCGCCCACTGGATCTTGAGGTGCTCGGTGGGCACCACGACCGTGATCCGCTCGACGACGCGTTCGGCCAGCAGTTCTCCGGCGATGCGTAGCGCAAACGTGGTTTTGCCTGATCCCGGCGTTGCGACCGCCAGAAAGTCCCGCGGCCGGGCAGCCAGGTACCGCACCAAAGCTCGCCGTTGCCAGCCCCGCAAAGCCTGGGTGCTGGGCGCTGTGTAAGCCCGCACCCGAAGACTCCTATCTGGTCGAAGGGCAGTCTAGGGCACGGTGCCGACCCGGGGCTAATGATGCGAGGGGACTTGACATTTCGTGTCGGATTCCCACGGCGCTCCGCGCGTGTCCGTGCGGGTCGGTGGGGCGTCCACCGGCCGTTCAGAGCTTTGCCATCGAGTTGTCAAGGTTTGGTCAGGCTGGGCAGCTAATGTGCGCTGGTGCCCACCCGGCGGAGCTTCCTCGTGGCCCTGGGCGGGGCGGCCGCCGTGCTGGCGAGCGGTGCTGGCGGGGCTGCCGTCGCGGACGCCGCGATAGGTGTCGATCCCAACGCCGTAGCAGCCCTCAACGCCGGGCGGAAGCCGACGCAGTGGGGGATGGCGCTACCCGGGATCGTGACGGGGTTTGCCGCGACCGGTCGGCAACTGGCGCTGACGTTCGACGCGTGCAGCGGCGCGTGCGACGACGCCATCCTGGCCACGTTGCAGCGCTACCAGGTCCCGGCCGTGCTGTTCCTCTGCTCGAAGTGGATCGACGCCAATCCGGGGCGGGCGGAGCAGCTGGCTGCCAACCCGCTGTTCGACATCGGCAATCACGGCACTCGGCACGTCCCGCTGTCGGTGACGGGTCGGTCGGCGTATGGGATCGCGGGCACGAAGTCCGCCGCCGAGGCGGTGGCCGAGGTGTGGACCAATCAGAACCGCATCGCGGCGCTCACCGGCAAGGCACCGTCGTTCTATCGGACGGGCACCGCCCACTACGACGACGTCGCCGTGCAGCTCGTGCAGGAGTTGGACCTGACCCCCGTCGGCTTCTCGGTCAACGCGGACAACGGAGCGACCCTGTCGGCCGGCAAGGTCAATGCCGCGCTCACCGGCGCCGCGCCGGGCTCGATCGTGCTGGCGCACATGAACCATCCCGCGTCGGGCACCGCGGCCGGGGTGGCGGCCGCAATTCCGGCGCTCAGCGCCGCCGGCTGGCAGTTCGTGCGGTTGGCCGGGCAAGCCCTTCGATGACGGCCCATCCGAAGCACCTGACGTAGCCGCGCAGAATGGGCGGATGCACCCGCCCCATGCCGACCACGACCCGTTCGTCCGGGTGCTCGGCTCGCGGGTACACAATCTGCGCGGTGTCGACGTCGCGGCCCCGCGCGATGCGTTGGTCGCGTTCACCGGGATCTCTGGCTCGGGCAAGTCCTCGCTGGCGTTCGACACGATCTATGCCGAGGCGCAACGCCGCTACTTCGAATCGGTCGCGCCCTACGCTCGTCGGTTGCTGTTGCCGGCAGGTGCCCCCAAGGTCGACGACATCACCGGGCTGCCGCCGGCGGTCGCCCTGCAACAACGGCGCGGGTCGACCTCGTCGCGGTCATCCGTCGGCACGGTGACCACGCTGTCGAACTTGCTGCGGATGCTGTTCTCCCGTGCGGGCACGTTCCCGAAGGGCTTCACCGAGCGGCTGGATTCGGATTCGTTCTCGCCGAACACCGCAGTCGGCGCGTGCCCGGAATGCCATGGCCTCGGCCGGATACACCGAGTCACCGAGCAGACACTGGTTCCCGACCCGGCGCTGACCATCCGCGAAGGCGCCGTCGCCGCGTGGCCGGGCGCGTGGCAGGGCCAGAACCTGCGCGACATCCTCATCACACTCGGATACGACATCGACAAGCCGTGGCGCAAGCTGCCGAAGAAGGCCAGGGACTGGATCCTGTTCACCGACGAGCAACCGACCGTCGAGATCCACCCGAACCGGGCTGCCGTCACGGCCGACTACACGTACAACGGGACGTTCTCCAGCGCGGAACGCCACGTCCGGCACACGCTGGCCAATTCGCAGAGCGCGATGATGCGTCGGCGAGTACTGAAGTACGTCGACGCCGCGGCCTGTCCGGCGTGTAACGGCTCCGGGTTGCGCCCGGAGGCGCTGGCGGTCACCTTCGCGGGCCGCAACATCGCGGAGCTCGTGACGCTGCCGCTGGCCGAGCTCGCCGAGGTGCTGCGCCCGGCGGCCACCCGCACCGCATTCGAGGCGGCGTTCGAGGGCACCGAGTCGGGTGAGCTGACCGAGGTCGCGACGATGATCGCGGCCGATTTGGTGGCCCGCATTCAGGTGCTGATCGATCTCGGCCTGGGCTATCTGGCCCTGAACCGTCGTACGCCGACGGTGTCGCCGGGCGAGCTGCAACGCCTGCGTCTTGCGACCCAACTGCGGGCCGGGCTGTTCGGCGTGTTGTACGTGCTCGATGAACCATCGGCCGGATTGCACCCCGCCGATGCCGAACCGCTGCTCGAGGTGCTGGACCGGTTGCGGCGGGCGGGCAATTCGCTTTTCGTGGTCGAGCACGACATGGACGTGGTGCGGCGGGCCGACTGGATCGTCGACGTCGGCCCGGGTGCGGGCGAACTCGGCGGCGAGGTGCTCTACAGCGGACCGGTGCCCGGACTGGCCGACGTCGCGACGTCGGTCACCCGGGGGTACCTCTTCGACGAGTCGCCGCCGACGGCCAGGATTCCGCGCCAGCCGATGGGCACGTTGGCGTTGCGCGGCATCGACTTTCACAATCTGCGCGGGCTGGACGTCGAGCTCCCGCTCGGCGCTTACACCGCGGTGACGGGGGTGTCCGGTTCGGGTAAGTCGACGCTCGTCTACAAGGTGCTCGGTGACGTCGTCGCCCGCGCGCTCGGCCGTGAAGTGGTCGAGCCCGAATCAGCGGACGAGGAACCCGACACCGAGCTCGCCGATCTCGATCACGACGCCAGCATCGGTGTCACGGCCGAAGGCGTCGAATTGATCGATCGCTTGGTGGCCGTCGACCAGAAGCCGATCGGGCGCACGCCGCGGTCGACGCTGGCGACGTACACCGGTCTGTTCGACGCCGTCCGGAAGGTCTTCGCAGCGACACCGGCCGCGCGCAAGCGGGGCTGGACCGCGGGCCGGTTTTCGTTCAACGTAGCCGAGGGCAGGTGTCCGACCTGCCAGGGCGAAGGCTTCGTGTCGGTCGAATTGCTGTTCCTGCCAGGCACTTACGGCAAATGCCCGACGTGCCACGGCGCTCGCTACCGCGAGGCGACGCTCGCCGTGCGCTACCGCGACCGCACCATCGCCGACGTGCTCGCGATGACCGTCGACGAGGCTTCGGAGTTCTTCGCCGACGTGCCGGGTGCCGCGCGGAGCCTGACGACGCTGCAGGAAGTGGGGCTCGGTTACCTGCGGCTTGGCCAACCGGCGACCGAGTTGTCCGGTGGCGAGGCGCAGCGGATCAAGCTGGCCTCCGAGCTCCAGCGGCCGCGCCGCGGACACACGCTGTACGTCCTCGACGAACCCACCACGGGACTACACCCGGCGGACGTGGAGCTGTTGGACCGTCAGTTGCACCGCCTGGTTGACGCGGGCAACACCGTCGTGGTCGCCGAGCACGACATGCGGCTGGTGGCCGGGACCGACTGGGTGATCGACTTGGGCCCCGGCGCGGGTGACGAGGGTGGGCGCGTGGTCGCAGCGGGAACTCCGGCGCAGGTTGCCCAGTCGCCGCAAAGCCGCACGGCGCCTTACCTTTCCGCGCGCCTGGCCGCTCAGTCGACGAAGTAGTTGTCGTTGGCGATGAACCATTCCCGGCGTTCGTCGTCGGTCAGCTCGCCGAGCTGGGCCAGTCCCTCGAAGTAGTGCTCGCGCGGAGCGCCGGGGGCGAACACCATCAGGATCGACGCCGGTTCGTCGGCCTCGTTGCGGAAGCCGTGGATGCCGCCCGGGGGGACGTAGAGGAAGTCGCCGGTGCGACCGTCGATCCAGTTGGTGCCGTCGTGGAGCCTCATCGCTCCGGACAACACGAAGAAGGCCTCCGACATCGCCCGGTGGAAGTGCGGCCCTGGTCCGCCCGCCTGCGGCGCGAGGTCGACGCGGTACAGCCCGTAGTCGCCGTCGGTCTTCTGCTGGTTGGCCAGGTAGTGGTACTGCACCAAGCCGAAGGAGTCGTAGTCCGGCGGTGCGTCCCCACGGCGCAGGGTGGCGCTGGCCTCCGGATGGTCCTTGGTGAAGCGCGGCGGCGGATAGGGCGGAACGACCAGTGACACTCCACCAGTCTGCCGTTGCCTAGATCGGGTACACCACCCCGGTCAGTTCCTCCGAGACCGCCCACAACCGGCGCTGCGCGGCGGCGTCGTGGGACCTGGCGTTGGACGTGACGAGCGTTGGATGTCCGTGCAACTCCGCGAAACCGTCCGGCCCGTAGTAGTCGCCGCCGCACACGCCGTGGTCGGTAGCCGCCCGCAACGTGGGCAACGCGCCCATTTCGGTGGGCTGTTCGAGCAGGCCGAACCCCAGCTGGACCACTCGCGGCAGACTGCGGGCCAACTCGGAGCTCGAACCTCCGGGATGGGCCGCGACGGCGATGGTGTCCGTATCGGTCAACCGACGCTGGAGCTCGTAGGTGAAGAGCAGGTTGGCGAGCTTGGACTGCCCGTAGGCACCGAGCCTGCTGTAGCGGTGTTCGGATTGGAGATCGTCGAATCGCATGCGACCGAAGCGATGGCCCGTGCTGCTGACCGTCACCACCCTGGAGAGCGGCGTCGCCAGCAGCAGCCCCATCAATCGGCCGGTGAAGGCGAAGTGGCCGAGGTGGTTGGTGCCCAACTGGAGCTCGAAACCGTCCTTCGTCGTCGCCTTCGGCGTCATCATGACGCCGGCATTGTTGATCAGCAGGTCGAGTTGGTCGTGGCTCGCGATCAGCTGGTCGGCGGCCTCCTGGATCGATGCCAGGGAGGTGAGGTCGAGTTGTTGAACCGTGACCTCGGCGCCAGGGGAGCGCCTGGCGATCAGGTCCGCGGAGGCCTTGCCCTTGTCGAGGTCGCGGACGGCCAACACGACGTGGGC
>JAHFVB010000316.1 GCA_023264755.1 Mycobacterium sp.
CTCAGCCGAAGTCATGGCAGCCGGGCTCGACGTCATCCTGAACGACAGCCAGGTCAAGAGCGTGTTCGTCAACGTCTTCGGTGGCATCACCGCGTGTGACGCGGTTGCCAACGGCATCGTCGGTGCACTGAAGAAGCTGGGCGACGAAGCCAACAAGCCGCTCGTCGTCCGACTGGACGGCAACAACGTCGAAGAGGGCCGACGCATCCTCGCCGAAGCCAACCACCCCCTGGTAATCCAGGCCGAGACCATGGACGCCGGCGCCGACAAGGCCGCCGAGCTGGCCAACAAGTAAAGGACTCATGACTTATGTCCATTTTCCTTAACGCAGACAGCAAGGTCATCGTCCAGGGCATCACCGGCGGCGAGGGCACCAAGCACACCGCGCTGATGCTGAAGGCAGGCACGCAGGTGGTCGGTGGCGTCAACGCGCGCAAGGCCGGTACTACGGTCACGCACTTGAACAAAGAGGGCCAAAGCGTCGAACTGCCGGTATTCGGCACCGTCGCCGAGGCCATGAAGGAAACCGGCGCCGACGTGTCGATCGCCTTCGTGCCGCCGGCCTTCTCCAAGGACGCCATCATCGAGGCCATCGACGCCGAGATCCCGCTGCTGGTCGTCATCACCGAGGGAATCCCGGTGCAGGACAGCGCCTACGCGTGGGCCTACAACGTCGACAAGGGCGAGAAGACCCGCATCATCGGCCCCAACTGCCCCGGCATCATCACCCCGGGTGAGTCGTTGGTCGGCATCACGCCGAACAACATCACCGGTAAGGGCCCGATCGGTCTGGTCTCCAAGTCCGGCACGCTGACCTACCAAATGATGTACGAATTGCGCGATCTGGGCTTCTCCACCGCCATCGGCATCGGCGGCGACCCGATCATCGGGACCACCCACATCGACGCCATCGAGGCGTTCGAGAAGGATCCCGAGACCAAGGTCATCGTGATGATCGGCGAGATCGGCGGCGACGCCGAGGAGAAGGCCGCCGCCTACATCAAGGCCAACGTCAGCAAGCCGGTCGTCGGTTACGTCGCGGGCTTCACTGCGCCCGAGGGCAAGACCATGGGCCACGCCGGCGCCATCGTGTCCGACGGGGCCGGCACCGCTCAGGGCAAGAAGGAAGCCCTCGAGGCCGCTGGCGTCAAGGTCGGCAAGACGCCGTCCGAGACGGCCGCCAAGGCCCGCGAGCTCCTGGCGAGCCTGTAGCCCCGCCCCCGTCGAACGTGGATTACCGCCACGCGATCCTTCGGGGAGGGGTGGGGGTGATCCACGTTCGACGGAGGTTTGGGAGCGGTTCCGGCGTCACCGGATTGGAACGCGTCCTCGTATTCCGTTAGCCTGACGAACTAACACTCGCCGGGAGGTCTGTAATGGCAGGGACGCAGTCCTCGCGCAAGCGCTCGTCCGTCGATCCGCGCACCCCCGTCATCGTCGGCGTCGGGCAGTTCACCGAACGCATCGACGATCCGGACTACCGCGGCATGTCCGCCGTGGACTTGGCGACCGAAGCGGCCCGTGCGGCGTTGGCCGACACCGGTGCCGACGTGGCCACCGTGGCGCAGTCGATCGAAGTGTTCGCCGGGCTGCGACAGTTCGAGATCTGCACGCCCTACGCCAAGCCGCCGCTCGGCTGCTCGGACAACTACCTGCGGTCGGTGGCCCAGCGCATCGGCGCCGACCCCGCCCGCGCGGTACTGGAGCCCATCGGCGGCAACGGTCCGCAGAAGCTGATGACCGAGTTCGCCGGAGCCATCGCCGCCGGTGACGTCGAAGTCGCCTTGGTCCTCGGTTCGGAGAACGGCTCGACGCTGAAGACGTTTGCGGGCCGAGACGGGGCGAGCGAAGCGACGGGAGAAGGTGTAGACAAACCCGACCACGGCGAGACCGTCGGCGGTCAGCTGGAGGACCGCGGCTACGGCTTCGAGCAGTACATGAACGAGTACACCGCCAAGCACGGCCTGACCGGTGCGCCCGTGCAGTACGGGCTGCTGGACAACGCCCGGCGGGCCCGGCTGGGGCTCGGCGTCGCCGAGTATCGCCACCAGATGGCCGAGCTCTTCGCGCCCTTCTCGAAAGTCGCTGCCAAGAACCCCTTCTCGTCCTCCCCGGTGGAACGTTCGGTAGAGGAGCTCGAGACCGTCACCGACGAGAACCGGATGATCTGCGATCCCTATCCGCGACTGTTGGTGGCCCGTGACACCGTCAACCAGGGGGCGGCCGCGCTGGTGATGTCGGTGGCCGCGGCCCGTCGGCTCGGCGTGCCCGAGGGCAAGTGGGTGTACCTGCATGGGCACGCCGACCAGACCGAGCAGGACTTGTTGGACCGCGTCGAGCTGAGCGTGAGCCATTCGGCCAAACAGGCCGTGGCGGAAGCGCTTCGGGTGGCCGGTGTCGGCCTCGACGAGGTGGCGACCATGGATCTCTACAGCTGCTTTCCGTTTCCCGTCTTCGCGGTGTGCGACGAGTTCGGCTTGGCGGCCGACGATCCGCGGGGGCTTACGCTCACCGGCGGGTTGCCGTACTTCGGTGGCCCGGGGAACAGCTACTCGCTGCATGGAATTGCCGAGACCGTCACCGAAATGCGTTCCAAGTCAGGCTCATTCGGGCTAGTCGGCGCCAACGGCGGAGTGATGAGCAAGTACTCGGTGGGCATCTATTCGACCGAACCCGTCGATTGGGCGCCCGACCGCAGCAAGGCACTGCAGCAGGACATCGCGGCGTTGCCGAAGGTGCCGGTCACCCGGAATGTTGACGGCACGGGAGTCATCGAGACGTACTCGGTGCGCTACGACTGGCCCGTCACGACCGGGGTCATCATCGGTCGGCTCGACGCCGACGGCAGCCGCTTCATGGCGTTGACCGAAGACGAGGCACTGGTCGCGCTGATGTGCGACGGCGACCCGTTGGGCGCCTCGATCACCGTGAAATCCGATGGTGACGGGGTCAATCGGGCCACGCCGTCCTAGAAGAGCTTCGTCTCGGTCGCTGTCAGCACGAAGCCGTGCCCACCGATCCGGCAGGCCGTCGTGCCGTCGGCGTCGACCCCGCAGAAGATGCCCTCGTAGGTGATCGTGTGCCGAGCCGGAAGTAGCGGGTACGGGCCGCCCTCTGGTGGATTATTGGAGGCCCGTTCGACCGTCGCCGCCCGGTCGGTCGTGACGCGTACCTTCCAGTTTCCCGGACCCTGATCCGGCCTCGGCCCGGTGCAGGTCAAGCTGACGACGTTGGGATCATTGAGCGAGTTCATCGCATTGTGGTCGCACGACAAGCCGTCCGGAGTCGAGAACATGATGCCGCCGAAGTACGGCCGACTCTGGAAGTACGCCTTCGCATCGACGGGGGTGTAGCCGCCGAAGTCGGGGAAGGCGGGCGTCGACGCCGAGTTGGCCGACGTCGGATCGCCTGCTCCCGGACCCGTGGAGCACGCCGCGGTGACGAGTGCGAGCAGCACGCACATTGCGGAGAACTTGCTCACCGCTACGCCTTTCGTCCACGGGTGTCGGAGTTCTGGATACGTCAGAAGAGTTTCGTCTCGGTCGGAGTCAGCACGAAGCCGTGCTCGCCGGTTCGGCAGGCCGTCATGCCGTTGCCGTCGACGCTGCACTCGATTCCCCGGTAGGCGATCTTGTGTCGCGCAGGCAGAAGCTTGCCCGTGACCGGCTGGTCGGACTGATAGGTGGGATTGAGGGCTGGGGGCGCCTGCTCGGCCGTCGCGACCTTGTTCGTCGCCGCGGCAACGGTCCACTCGCCCGGTCCCAGGCCGGGGCGCCTGCCCCAGCAGTTCGCCACTGCGACGTTCGGATCGTTGAGTGAGTTCATCGCGTTGTAGCCGCAGGACAGCCCGTCGGGCGTCGTAAGCAAAATGCCATTCATGTACGGATAACTCACGCGATAGTCGGCGGCGTTCACCGCAACGAAGTCGCTCGTGTCGGGGTAGTCGGGTGTCGGGTCCACGGTCGGACTCGGGGTGGCTCGATCGTTCGTCCCGGGAGCACACCCGGCGAGCACGATCAGGGCGGCCGTGACCATGGGCAGGCTCAGCCTCGGTCGTGTCATCGATGCGTCTCCCGTTGCCCTAGAACAGCTTCGTCTCGGTCGCAGCGAGGATGAAGCCGTGATCGCCCACCCGGCAGGCCAAGGTGCCCTTGTCATCGACGGCGCAGCTCAGCTTCGCGTCGTCGTATCTGAGCACGTGCTCGGGCGGTAGCACGGGGAGCGTGTTTCGTTCGTCGGAGGAACTTCCGTCCGGGGTCGGAAGTTGGCGCAACGTGGCGACTTGCGCCGAATCTGCCGTAGTCCGCCACATTCCCGGTCCCTTGTCCGGTCGCGGACCCCAGCACTGAACAATGGTCCGGTCCGGTGTGGGATAGCTGTTCGATGAACAGGTCTGATGACCCGCGGTGCGGAATCCGAAGCCGCCGTACTGAACTCCCGAACTCCAGAATATGGCGTGGTCGCCCTCCACATAGCCGCTCGTGTCCGGGAATTCGACGGCAGTCGGAAGCGGCTGCCCCGACGTGTCTGGCCGTGGTTCCTCCCTTGCCGGTGAACACCCCGCCAGCGAAACGGCGACCGCCAATACGGTCGGGACGACTGCGCGTCGGGGTGTCATCGGTGTTCTTCGCCGTTCCGGCGGTTGCCATCGATGACGGCCAGAGGGTGCCGAGCGCGAATCAGCGAAATACCCACCGAACCTCCCCTGCGCTGCCTGTCCCATCAGCCTAAGGGCGCGAAGCGAGGTGCCGAGCCGCAATTTTGCTCGACGGGAAACGGAGCCGGCGCCAAGGTGAATGGCGTCGGGCCGACCTCAGACCAGCGCGGCGAGCTTGCCGGCCAGTCGCTCGACGTAGGCCCCGACCTCGGCCTCCGGTTTGTCCGGGAGTCCGAAGAGCACCTCGGTGACGCCCAGTTCGGCCCAGCGGGCCAGCTTGTCGGGATCGGGCTTGAAGTCCAGTGCCACGATCTGGGGGGCGCCGTCACGGTCGGCGGCGGCCCAGGTGTCCTGCAGCAGCTTGACCGGGGCGTCGATGTCGAAGTCGCGCGGAGTGGTGATCCAGCCGTCGGCCGACTTGGCGATCCACTTGAAGTTCTTCTCGGTGCCCGCCGCCCCGACGAGCACCGGGATGTGGGCTTGCACCGGCTTGGGCCAGGCCCAGCTGGGGCCGAACTTCACGAACTCGCCGTCGTATTCGGCCTCTTCCTGCGTCCACAGCGCGCGCATGGCCTCCAGGTATTCGCGCAGCATGGTGCGGCGACGCGCTGGCGGGACGTTGTGATCGTTGAGTTCGTCTGTGTTCCAGCCGAATCCGACGCCGAGGGAGACCCGGCCGCCGGACAGGTGGTCGAGCGTGGCGATCGACTTGGCCAGGGTGATGCAGTCGTGCTCGACGGGCAGGGCGACTGCGGTGGACAGGCGTACCCGCGTGGTCACCGCGGCGGCGGTGCCGAGGCTGACCCACGGGTCCAGGGTGCGCATGTAGCGGTCGTCGGGTAGCGACTCGTCTCCGGTGGTCGGGTGCGCCGCCTCCCGCTTGATGGGGATGTGGGTGTGCTCGGGCACGTAGAACGTCTCGAAGCCGTGGTCGTCGGCGAGTTTGGCAGCGGCGGCCGGCGTGATGCCGCGATCGCTGGTGAAGAGTACGAGCCCGTAGTTCATGACACGAATTAGAACGTGTTCTAGTCGTGCTGCGCAAGGCGGCCCTGAATTGCTCGGGTAGTCGACCGCGCCAAGTCGCGTCGAGTCGGGTAGTCGACTACGCGCCTGCGTCGGCAATCGCTGTCTCACGATCTGCCGTGTGAATGCTGAACGAACGCTGCGAACCAAGGCCATCGAGTGGACCAGGCGCTATCTGCCGAATGAAATCGCGGGAACGACGGCCGAGCTGGGCTGCGCTGCGGCAGCCTATTTGGCCACCGACTCGTTGGCCGCCGCCGCGGTCGCCGCATCGCTGGGGGCCAGCGTCGGCTACTACGCCGCCGCGCAGCTCGGTGCAGTACGGGTCGCGTACCGCGAGCAGCGGGTCCGCCCGCCAGTCGTGCGACTACTCGTCGCGAACCTGCTGGCCCTGCGCAGCATCCTCGTCGAGTTCGGCCCGGCTGAACTCATCGACAGCATCTTCGTCCGACCGGTGGCCTTCTACTTCGGTCCGCTCGTGTTCGACCACGTCGTGGGCGGCTGGATCGTCGCCAAGGTGATTGCCGACGGCGCGTTCTAC
>JAHFVB010000317.1 GCA_023264755.1 Mycobacterium sp.
ACGGCAGCGGATACGCACTGTGCTCCCCGCGGACGCACCGCAGGCTCACCGCGTGGCTCTCCCGGCTCAC
This sequence comes from Mycobacterium sp., assembly GCA_023264755.1. GTDB lineage: Bacteria > Actinomycetota > Actinomycetes > Mycobacteriales > Mycobacteriaceae > Mycobacterium. Next base: position 71 of record JAHFVB010000317.1, read on the forward strand.
CGGGCTGCCCGTATTCAGCATCGGCTACCGCTTGGCTCCCCGTCACCGCTTCCCCGCCGCGGCAATCGATGTCCGCGCCGGATGGGACTGGCTCGGCGCATCGGGCTGGGCACCGGAGCGCACGGTGATCGTCGCCGACTCCGCGGGCGGACATCTCGCGGTGGACATGTTGCTCCAGCCCGAAGTAGCGCATCCAGCCGCCTTGACGCTCTTCTCGCCGCTCATGGATCTGACGTTCGGGCTCGCCCTGGCCCGCGAGGAGCTTCGCCGCGACCCGGCCGTCCGGGCCAGTGACGCCGCCCGCCTCGTCGGGTTGTATTGCGCGGGAGCCTCACTCGAACACCCACGGCTGACCCTGGACGTCGCGGGCGGGCGACCGCTTCCGCCGACGCTGATCCAGGCCGGAGGAGCCGAGCTGCTCGTCACCGATGCCCGCAGGCTCGCCTCCGATGCCCGCGCGGCCGGCGCCGACTGCGAACTCCAGGTCTGGCCCGACCAGGTGCACGTCTTCCAGGCACTCCCCCGGCTCAGCCCGGAGGCGAAGCCCGCGATGCGGCAAGTCGCAGCGTTCCTTCAAGAAGCGTTGAACCTCAACTCCATTCGTGAAATAGCGGGGTGATTCCGATGGGCATCTTCGGACCGTCGAACAAGCGCAGCCACGAGGCTGCCGCCGTCATCACCGGAGCCGGCAGTGGCATCGGCCGGGCCTTCGCCGACGAACTGGCCAAGCGCGGCGGCCGAGTGGTGTGCAGTGACGTCGACGAGGGCTCGGCCACCGCCACCGCCGACGCCATCACCGCCGCGGGCGGACGGGCCATGGCGGTGCGGTGCGACGTATCCCGCATCGACGACGTCCAACAGCTGGCCGAAGCGGCCAGGAGCTGGTTCGACGGACCGCCCAGCCTGGTGATCAACAATGCGGGAGTGGGAGCCGGCGGAAGCCCGATCGGCGAGACCGAGCTCGACGACTGGCACTGGGTGCTCGGCATCAACCTGTGGGGACCGATCCACGGCTGCCACGTCTTCGCACCGATCCTCAAGGAGGCCGGCCGGCCGGGCGGGATCATCAACGTCGCCTCGGCGGCGGCCTTCGGCGCAGCACCGGGGATGGCCGCCTACAACGTCAGCAAGGCCGGCGTGCTGTCGCTTTCGGAGACGCTGGCTGCCGAGCTGTCGGGCACCGGAATCAACGTCACCGTGCTGTGCCCGACGTTCGTCAAGACCAACATCGTCGCAGCCGGCCGCATCTCGGAGGAGTCGACCCAGCTGGCCGACCGGCTGATGCGCTGGACCGGACTCTCCCCGCAACGGGTGGCCCGTACCTGCCTGGACACCAACGATCGCGGAGGGCTCTACTGCCTGCCCCAGGTCGACGCCCGAATCGGCTGGGGCATCAAGCGTTTCACCCCGACGGTGTATACCCGCGCCGTCGGGCTCACCACCCGCCTGACCAACCCCTAGGAGAAGCCATGGCAATCGACCTGGACGCGATGCTCGCCAAGATCAAGGATCGCCAATGGGCTCTGGTCGACATCGACTGGGAGGCACCGGGAGCCGAGACCATCAGCGACGAGTTCCGCCCCAAGCTCAAGGCCTTCATGGCCGATCTGTGCTGGATCGAGAACGTCGGCGCACGCGGGTTCGCCGCCTTGGCCAAGAAGGCGCCGACGCCGACGCTGGCCGAGATCTACCGGTACTTCCACGCCGAGGAGCAGCGGCACGCCAACGCCGAACTGGCCTTGATGAAGCGCTGGGGCATGCTCGAGGACGGAGAAATGCCCGAGCCCAACGTCAACATCCGACTGGCCATCGAATGGTTGGACCGGTATGCCGACGACATGTCACTGTCGGTGCTGGGCACCGTGATTCCGATGCTGGAGGTCGCACTGGACGGCGCTCTGCTGAAGTTCCTGCTCGACGAAGTCCACGATCCCGTCTGCCGTCAGGTATTCGAGAAGATCAACAACGACGAATCCCGGCACATCGCCGTCGATTTCGAAGTGCTGAACATGATCGGCCACGCCAAGGCGCGCAAGCTCGCAGTCGACTTCGTCGGCGGGGTCGCCTCCCCCGGCCTCATCATCGGCGCGATCATGTACGTGCCGCTGCTCAACCGGATGCGCAACAACATCGTCGACATGGGGCTGGAACCAGAACGGCTCTACAAGGCCATGATGCGGTTCAAGGAGCTCGGCGGCCGGGCCGAATACACCTGGCGGGTGCCGACCTACCAACTGCTCAAACTGCACGCCCGGATGGTCGTCAATTCGCGCAACCCATACCACTGGGTGGCCAACCCGGCCGTGTGGGCCTCCGACCGCTACCCCAAGGCGCTGCTCAAGCCGATCCCGACATGGTTCAAGGAACTCACCCACGAACCGGCGGCGTGACGATGACCGAGCACACCTACGACACGCTCATCGTCGGTACCGGCTTCACCGGCATCGGCGCCGCCATCAAACTCACCCGAGCCGGAGTCGACGACTTCATCCTCGTTGAGCGCGACGACCGCGTCGGCGGAACCTGGCGTGACAACACGTATCCCGGTGCGGCATGCGACATCCCGTCGCTGTTGTACTCGTTCTCGTTCGCCAAGAACCCGACCTGGTCGCGCGCCTACTCCCCCGCCGAAGAGATCTGTCGACACATCGAGGATATGGTCGACGAGTTCGACCTGCGCCGCCGCATCCGGTTCGGGGTCGAGGTCGACGGCCTGAGCTTCGACGACGCCGCCGGGGTCTGGACGGTCAGCACCACCGCCGGCGGACGGCTGCGGGCCCGGACCGTCGTGCTCGCCTCCGGACCGCTGCCCGATCACAAGCTGCCCGACATCCGTGGCCTCGACAGCTACGCAGGCAAGGTGATCCACAGCGCCCGCTGGGATCACGACTACGACTTCACCGGCAAGCGGGTGGCCGTCGTCGGCACCGGTGCCAGTGCGGTTCAGCTGGTGCCCGAACTGGTCAAGGTCGCCAAGTTCGTCAAGGTATACCAGCGCACCCCCGGCTGGGTGATGCCCCGGTTGGACTTCGCCACTCCCGAACTGGCCCAGAATGTGTTCACCAAAGTTCCTGCGGCACAACACCTGGCCCGCCAGTTGCTGTTCTGGGGCCATGAGGCCAGCGCCACGGCGTTGGTGTGGAACTCGCCGCTCACCGGGCTGGTCGCCCGGCTGGGCAAGGCGCATCTGCACCGCCAGGTGAAGGACCCCTGGCTGCGGCGCCAACTCACGCCCGACTTCACTCCTGGCTGCAAGCGGATGCTCGTCTCCAGCGACTACTACCCCGCGCTCCAGCGGGAGAACTGCAAGCTCATCGACTGGCCGATCGCGACCATCAGCCCGGTCGGAATCCGCACCAGCGACGGCATCGAACACCACCACGACGCCATCGTCTTCGCCACCGGATACGACGTCCACCTCACCGGTCCGCCCTACCCGGTCACCGGCCGTGGGGGCCGTTCGCTGTCCGACGAATGGGCCAGCGGAGCACGGGCTTACAAGAGCATCAACGCCCACGGCTATCCGAACCTGTTCTTCATGACCGGACCCAACTCGGGGCCCGGCCACAACTCGCTGCTGGTCTACGTCGAGGGCCAGCTCGACTACGCCGTCGCGGGCATCACCACGATCTTGAAGAACGACCTGCGCTACCTGGACGTCCGCGCCGACGTACAGCGGCGCCACAACGCGGACCTCCAACGCCGCCTGACCAAGACGACGTGGATGACTGGCTGCTCCAGCTGGTACCTCACCGCCGACGGATTCAACGCATCGATGTACCCAGGATTCGCGACCCAGTATCTTCGACAAATGCAGGACTTCCGATTCTCCGACTACGAGGCGATCGCCCGGGCCGGCTCGCGCAGCGGCGACCGGCTCACGTCATCCGCCTGATGTCCTCGGCCAAGCCGCCGCGTCAACCAGCCGGGGCGATATCGACCATCCTGACCGGGCTTCGGCGGGCCCCCAGGCAGATTCGGCGCGGATCACGCGACGTCATCGAGAATGCGGTGTCCCAGCTGTTCGATGCCGCGGTACAACCCCACGGCGTCGCGGCCTCCGGCGAATATCGCATCGAGGAACTGGCCCGGCTGGCCGGTACCACCACCCGCAACATCCGGGTGTACCGCGACCGGGGGCTCCTGCACCCTCCGCTGCGGGTCGGTCGGATCGCGCTGTTCAACGACACCCACCTGACGCGGCTGCGGCTGGTCACCTCGCTGCTGGACCGGGGCTACAACATCGCCCACGTACACGAGATGCTCAGCGCCTGGGAGCAGGGCAAGAACCTCGGTGACATGCTCGGGCTCGAGTCCGCCATCGCCGGTAGCTGGGCGACGGAGAAGCCCGAACGGATGAGCGTCGCCGACGCCAAGCGGCTGATCGACGACGACGCCGGCTTCGAGCGACTGGTCGGGCTCGGCGTCGTCCGGCTCGAAGAGGGCGAAGCCGTCGTCGTGCGGCCCAAGCTCATCGAGGCGTTCAACGATATTCGGCAGTACGGCGTGGCGCCCGAGAAGCTCATCGACCTCCACGAACAGCTCAGCCCACTGATCGACCAGATCAGCGGGCTTCTGGTGCAGGCGGGCATCGAGCATGTCGTCGACCGAATCAATCCTGGGGCCGCCCTACCCCCGGATACCGAAGTGGCCGAACTGATCACGATGCTGGTCCGGTTTCGCACCCAGGCCGTCAGCGCGGTCAGCGCGACGTTGGCCTACTCGATCGAGTCGACCATCGAGTCAGCCGTCAGTCAGATCCTCGGTGACTTCATCGCCAAGGAAGCCGAAAGAGATCCCGAAGCCTGAGCCACGGAGCGCATCCGCGACGCTCACTCCCACTCGATGGTGCCCGGCGGCTTGCTGGTCACATCGAGCACCACCCGGTTGACCTCGGGGACCTCGTTGGTGATCCGCGTCGAAATCCGTTCCAGCACTTCGTAGGGCACCCGAGTCCAGTCGGCCGTCATCGCGTCCTCGCTCGACACCGGGCGCAGCACGATGGGATGGCCGTACGTACGACCGTCGCCCTGCACGCCGACCGAACGGACATCGGCCAGCAGCACCACCGGGCACTGCCAGATCTGGTTGTCCAAACCGGCTGACGTCAACTCCTCGCGGGCGATCGCGTCGGCCTGGCGCAGCGTATCGAGCCGTCCCGCAGTCACCTCGCCGACGATCCGAATGCCAAGCCCGGGGCCCGGGAAGGGTTGGCGCGCCACGATTTCCTCTGGGAGCCCCAACTCCCGCCCGACGGCGCGCACCTCGTCCTTGAATAGCAGACGCAGCGGCTCGACGAGCTTGAACTTGAGGTCGGCGGGGAGCCCGCCGACGTTGTGGTGGCTCTTGATGTTGGCCGTGCCTGCGCCGCCGCCGGATTCGACGACGTCGGGATACAGCGTGCCCTGCACCAGGAAGTCGACTTCGGCGCCGTCGGCGCCCACGATGTCGCGGACCGCGCCCTCGAACGCTCTGATGAACTCGCGACCGATGATCTTGCGCTTGCCCTCGGGGTTGGTGACCCCCGACAACGCCCCGAGGAAGCGCCCCTCGGCGTCGACGGTGACCAGCTTCGCGCCGGTGGCCGCGACGAAGTCGCGCTGCACCTGGCCCCGCTCCCCGGCGCGCAACAGTCCGTGATCGACGAAGACACACGTCAACCGATCGCCGATGGCGCGCTGCACCAGGGCCGCCGCGACGGCCGAATCGACGCCACCGGACAGCCCGCAGATCGCTCGACCGTCACCGACCTGGGCCCTGACCTGATCCACCAGCGCGTCGGCGATGTTGGCCGGCGTCCACGTCGCGTCGATGCGCGCGAACTCGTGGAGGAATCTGCTCAACACCTGCTGGCCGTGGGGGCTGTGCATGACCTCCGGGTGGTACTGCACGCCGGCCAGCCGCCGCGCGCGATCTTCGAACCCAGCGACCGGGGCGCCCGCGCTGACGGCGACGACCTCGAAACCCTGCGGAGCTTCGGTGACCGCGTCACCGTGGCTCATCCACACCGACTGCGTGTCGGGAAGATCCGCGTGAAGCGCTCCGCCGGACACCTTCAGTTCGGTGCGGCCGTACTCGCTGGTGCCGGTGCGCGCGACGGTTCCGCCAAGCGCCTGGGCCATCGCCTGGAACCCGTAGCA
>JAHFVB010000318.1 GCA_023264755.1 Mycobacterium sp.
GCGAATCCCGTTCGAGGACCTTGTTCGCCGACGGCTACTTCCTCACCAAGAAGGACATCGACTGGTTCCAAGCCCATTACCTTGGTGCGTCCGTCGACGCGTCGGATCCGCGCGTCTCGCCGCTGCTTGCCGAAGACCTGTCCGGCTTGCCGCCAGCACTGGTCGCGACGGGCGGATTCGACCCCCTGCGCGACGAAGGCGTCCAGTACGCCGAGGCGTTGGCGGCGGCGGGCGTGCCGGTCGACCATCGCCAGTTCGCCACGCTGGTGCACGGGTTCGCGAACTTCTTCCCACTCGGCGGAGGCAGCGCCACGGCCATGGCCGAGCTCAATTCCGCACTGCGGTCCCTGCTGACCCGTGGCCCGGAGCGCATGACTAGCGGCCCGAACGCGCCGGTACCCTAGTGCCGTGGCCACCAAACCCAAGAAGACTGCCAGCTACGACCTGAAGGCCGCCGACCGCAGACGAGACTTGTTCGTCCGCATCGGACTGACCGCGATCGTGGTGATCATCGCCGTGGTCCTGGTGGGCTACATCGTGCTGAACGGCAAGTCCAAGCCGGCCTCCGGCGAGGCCAAGGCCGTCCGCGTCGCATCCAGCAACCTGATCACCAAGGACGACAAGCAACCGAAGGTAGTGCTCGGCCTGTACGAGGACTTCCTGTGCCCCGTCTGCCGTGGCTTCGAGGCCTCCTTCGGCCCGACGATCAAGCAGCTGATCGACAGTGGTGCCGTCGCCGCCGACTACTACATGGTGGCCATCCTCGACTCTCCGGCGACCAAGAACTACTCGTCGCGCGCCAGCGCGGCGGCCTACTGCGTCGCCGACGAGGACAAGACCCCCGACAAGGAAGTGTTCTCGCGGTTCCACGCGGCGCTGTACGCCCAGCAGCCCGAGGAGACGGGCACGTCCTTCCCCGACAACAAGGCGCTCATCGAAACGGCCCGCCAGGCCGGCGCGGTGGGCGGCGTGCCCGACTGCATCAACGGCGGTCGGTACCTGCCACTGGCGGAGGGCTTGGCCGGTGCGACCAAGGTCAACGGCACGCCGACGGTCCGGATCAACGGCGAGGACTTCCCGATCTCCGGCCCCAACGGACCGGTGAAGCCCGACGACCTCGTCGCCAAGGTGAAGGCGATCGTCGGGGACGTGCCCGGACTTAAGGCCGCTCCGGTGGGCACCGTTCCGCCGCCCTTCCCCTCGGCCCCGGAAGCCCCAGCAACCACGGCGCCGGCCACCCCCACCACGCGATGACCGCGTCGGCCCCTAGTTCGACCGAGCCGGCGGCACCCGTGCCGGCCACCCCGTCGGCGGTGCGGGTGAAGACCGCCAGCGCGAGCTGGGTGCTGATCGCCGGCGTGGTCGGGCTCGCGGCGGCGATCACGTTGACGATCGAGAAGATCGAGCTACTCATCGACCCGAAGTACGTTCCGTCGTGCAGCATCAACCCGGTGCTGTCGTGCGGCTCGGTGATGGTGACTCCGCAAGCCTCGGTGTTCGGCTTCCCCAACCCACTGCTCGGTATCGTGGGCTTCTCGGTAGTCGTGGTCACCGGGGTGCTGGCGGTTGCGAAAGTGGCTCTGCCGCGGTGGTATTGGGCGGGGCTGGCGGTGGGAACGCTGCTTGGGGCCGTGTTCGTGCACTGGCTGATCGATCAGAGTCTGTATCACATCGGGGCGTTGTGTCCGTACTGCATGGTGGTGTGGAGCGTGACGATTCCGCTGTTCGTGGTGACGACGTCGATCGCACTTCAGCCCTTGGCCGGCAACAAGGTGGCCAGGGCTGTGTACCACTGGCGGTGGTCATTGGTCACGCTGTGGTTCGTCGCGGTGATCCTGATGATCCTGGTGCGGTTCTGGGACTATTGGTCGACGCTGGTTTAGTGGCTGGGCCGCACGGCGAGAGGTTAGGGTGACCCGTGAGCAACGGTGATATCTGGTGATATCCAAGGTCCTGGTCGCCAACCGCGGAGAGATTGCCATCCGCGCGTTCCGGGCGGCCTACGAAATGGGCATCGCGACGGTGGCGGTGTATGCCTACGAGGACCGCAATTCGTCACACCGCCTCAAGGCCGACGAGTCCTATCAGATCGGTGAGGTCGGCCGCCCGGTGCGCGCCTATCTCTCCGTCGAGGAGATCATCCGCGTCGCGCGGCATGCCGGAGCCGACGCCGTCTACCCCGGGTATGGCTTTCTCTCGGAGAACCCCGAGCTCGCCGCAGCGTGTGCCGAGGCCGGCATTGCCTTCGTCGGTCCCGACGCGCGCGTTCTGGAATTGACCGGCAACAAGGCCCGGGCCATCGCGGCCGCACGGGATGCGGGCCTACCGGTGCTGGCGTCCTCGGCCCCGTCCGATTCGGTCGACGAACTGGTCGCCGCCGCCGCGAACACCCCAGGCCTGACGTTCCCCCTGTTCGTCAAGGCGGTATCCGGCGGCGGAGGACGGGGCATGCGTCGGGTCGGCTCTGCCGAGGCGCTCGCCGAGGCGATCGAGGCTGCCAGCCGCGAGGCCGAGTCGGCGTTCGGCGATCCGATGGTCTACCTCGAGCAGGCCGTGCTCAACCCGCGCCACATCGAGGTCCAGATCCTGGCCGACAAGCAGGGCAACGTCATTCACCTCTACGAGCGGGACTGCAGTGTCCAGCGTCGCCACCAGAAGGTGATCGAGCTGGCGCCGGCGCCGAACCTGCCGGAGGAGTTGCGCGCCAAGATCTGCGCCGACGCCGTCGCGTTCGCCCGGCAGATCGACTACACCTGTGCGGGTACCGTCGAGTTCCTGCTCGACGAGCGCGGCCATCACGTCTTCATCGAGATGAATCCCCGAATTCAGGTCGAGCACACCGTCACCGAGGAGATCACCGACGTCGACCTGGTGGCCAGCCAGCTGCGCATCGCCGCGGGGGAGACGCTGGCCCACCTTGGCCTGAGCCAAGATTCGATAAGGGTGCGCGGCGCGGAGATCGGCGCGCACTTCGATTCCATGCTGGTCAAGATGACCACTCGCGGCCGCGACTTCTCGACGGCGGTGACGCGCGCCCGGCGCGGGTTGGCGGAGTTCCGGATCCGCGGAGTGTCGACGAACATCCCGTTCCTGCAGGCCGTCGTCGACGACCCGGACTTTCGCGCCGGTCGGGTCACCACGTCGTTCATCGACGAGCGTCCGCACCTGCTTACGGCGCACATCTCCGCCGACCGCGGTACCAAGATGCTCAACTATCTGGCCGAGGTCACGGTCAACTCGCCGTACCGCGACCGGCCGCGGGTGTACCCGCAGGACAAACTGCCTGACATCGACGTTCAGACGACGCCGCCGCCGGGCAGCAGGCAGCGGCTGATCGAGCTTGGGCCAGAGGGTTTCGCGGCCTGGCTGCGGGACTCGCCGGCGGTCGGGGTCACCGACACCACGTTCCGCGATGCCCATCAGTCGCTGCTCGCTACCCGGGTGCGCACCAGCGGCCTCTTGGCGATCGCTCCGTACCTGGCCAGGATGACTCCCGAGTTGTTGTCCCTCGAGTGCTGGGGCGGCGCGACTTACGATGTGGCCCTTCGGTTCCTGAAGGAAGATCCGTGGGAGCGGTTGGCGGCGCTGCGGGAGGCGGTGCCCAACATCTGTCTGCAGATGCTGCTGCGGGGTCGCAACACCGTCGGCTACACCCCGTATCCAGAAGTCGTCACGTCGGCGTTCGTGGAAGAGGCCACCGCGACGGGCATCGACATCTACCGGATCTTCGACGCGCTCAACAACGTCGAGTCGATGCGTCCGGCCATCGATGCCGTCCGCGAAACCGGTTCTGCGGTCGCCGAAGTCGCGATGAGCTACACCGGTGATCTGTCCGACCCCTCCGAGACGCTGTACACGTTGGACTACTACCTCAAGCTGGCCGAACAGATCGTCGAAGCCGGCGCGCACGTCTTGGCGATCAAGGACATGGCGGGGCTGCTGCGGGCTCCCGCGGCGACGACGTTGGTGTCGGCGTTGCGCAGTCGGTTCGACCTGCCGGTGCACGTGCACACCCACGACACCCCGGGTGGGCAGCTGGCCACGTACACCGCCGCCTGGCAGGCCGGTGCCAGTGCGGTCGACGGGGCGGCCGCCCCGCTGGCCGGGACCACCAGTCAGCCCGCGTTGAGCTCCATCGTCGCTGCGGCGGCGCACACCCGATACGACACCGGGCTGTCGCTGCGCGCGGTGTGCGACCTGGAGCCGTACTGGGAGGCGCTGCGAAAGGTGTACGCGCCGTTCGAGTCTGGCCTGCCGGCCCCGACGGGCCGGGTGTACGAGCACGAGATTCCCGGCGGCCAGTTGTCGAATCTGCGCCAGCAGGCCATCGCGCTCGGGCTCGGCAACCGGTTCGAGGACGTCGAGAACGCCTATGCCGGTGCGGACCGGGTACTGGGTCATCTGGTGAAGGTGACCCCGTCCAGCAAGGTCGTCGGAGACCTCGCGCTCGCGCTGGTCGGTGCGGGTATCACCGCCGAGGAGTTCGCCGCCGATCCTGCCCGCTTCGACATCCCGGACTCGGTCATCGGATTCCTGCGGGGCGAGCTGGGCGATCCACCCGGGGGCTGGCCCGAACCGCTACGGACCAAGGCGTTGCAGGGCCGTCCGCCGGCCAAGCCGACCCAGGAGCTCACCGCCGAGGACGAGCAACTGCTCGGTCAGCCCGGCCGGGAGCGGCAGGCCGCGCTCAACCGACTGCTCTTCCCCGGCCCGACAAAGGAATTCGAGGCCCACAGGGAGATCTACGGAGACACTTCGCGGCTGTCGGCGAACCAGTTCTGGTACGGGTTGCGCCGTGGTGACGAACACCGCATCCAGATCGACAAGGGCGTCGACCTGATCATCGGGCTGGAGGCGATCTCCGACGCCGACGAGCGCGGCATGCGCACCGTGATGTGCATCATCAACGGTCAGTTGCGGCCGGTGGTGGTGCGCGACGAGAGCGTCGCGGTCGACATTCCGATTGCGGAGAAGGCGGATCGCACCAACCCCGATCACGTCGCTGCGCCGTTCGCCGGCGTCGTCACCGTCGGTGTGAGCGTTGGCGATGCCGTGCCAGCCGGGGCCACCATCGCCACCATCGAGGCGATGAAGATGGAGGCCGCCATCACCGCACCGAAGGCGGGCACGGTGGCGCGGGTGGCGGTTCAGGCCACCGCGCAGGTCGAGGGTGGTGACCTACTGGTGGTGATCGGGCCGGCGGGCAATCCACACGGCTCCGACGAAGCGACCGGAGGATCAGCCTGACCCGCATCATCGGCGGTCAGTTCGGTGGGCGCCGAATCTCGGTGCCGCAGGGCCGCGCTCGCGGTGGGTCCGGCTCGGGTACCCGGCCCACGACGGACCGGGTCCGCGAAGCGCTGTTCAACGTGCTGTCCGCTCGCGTGGAGCTACCGGGTGCGGCGGTGCTGGATCTGTATGCCGGATCGGGCGCGCTTGGGCTCGAGGCGCTTTCACGTGGTGCGGCTTCGGCGGTGTTCGTCGAATCCGACCGCAGGGCGGCCGCCGTCATCGCCGACAACGTGGCCGCGCTCGGCGCCACCGGCGCAGTGGTGCGCTGCAGCAGTGTGGCCTCGGTGGTGGCCACCGGCCCGGCCCGTCCGGTCGACCTGGTATTCGCCGATCCGCCGTACGAGGTGCCGTCAGACGAGGTCGAGCAGATGCTGGCCGCGTTGGTGCGCGTCGGCTGGGTGGGCGCGGGCGCCGTCGCGGTCATCGAACGGCCCTTCAGCGCACCGCCCTTGGCCTGGCCTGCGGGGTGGGTGCCCGATCGGGACCGACGCTACGGCGACACCCGCCTCGAATTCGGCGAGATCGCGTAGCGTCTTCGGACATGAGTGGCGCCGTATGTCCCGGTTCGTTCGACCCCGTGACCCTCGGCCACGTCGACGTCTTCGAGCGCGCCGCCGCGCAGTTCGACGAGGTGGTGGTCGCCGTCCTGGTCAACCCGAACAAGAACGGCATGTTCACGCCGGCGGAGCGCATCGCCATGATCGAGGAGGCGTGTGCGCACCTGCCGAATCTTCGCGTCGAGTCCGGTTCCGGGTTGGTCGTCGACTTCGTCAAGGCCCGTGGGATGACCGCCATCGTGAAGGGGCTGCGCACGGGCACCGACTTCGAATACGAGTTGCAGATGGCGCAGATGAACAAGCACGTTGCGGGCATCGACACGTTCTTCGTGGCGACCACGCCGCGCTACTCGTT
>JAHFVB010000319.1 GCA_023264755.1 Mycobacterium sp.
GCAGCGGCCGTCGATCGCCGCCACCTCACCGATGGCGTAGATGTCGGGATCGCCAGTGGCACAGGTGAGGTCGGTCAAGACTCCACCGCGGGCGGCCAGCGGTAGGCCGGCCGCCTTGGCGAGTTCGTCCCGAGGACGGACACCGGCCGCGAAGATCACCACGCCCGCGTCGATGGGGGTGCCGTCACTGAGCAGTACCCGCAGAGTCCTGTCTTCGGCCCCATCCGCACCGAGTTGCTCGATGGCGTCGGTACCCACGTCGACGTGAACCGTGATCCCGAGCTCGGTGACCATCCGCTGCAGCAACGCGCCACCGGCGACATCGAGCTGCTGACACATCAACCGCGGGGCGCGCTCCACGACGTGAGGCTGCAAACCGAAGCCGCGCAGGGCATTCGCCGCCTCCAGCCCGAGCAGCCCGCCGCCGATCACGACCCCGGCGCGGCCGGTGGCCATCGCGCGCGTCGCGTCGGCCCGAATGGCATCGAGATCGTCGAGCGTGCGGTAGACGTGGCAGCCAGGTAGGTCGTGACCGGGCACCGGCGGTACGAAGGCATACGAGCCGGTGGCCAGCACCAGCGTGTCGTAGGGCAGCCGCCGGCCCAGCATCGTCGTCACGTACTTGGCGGGCCTGTTGATTCGGCTCACGCGATCGCGCAACACCACCTCGACGCGGTGATCGCCCTCGTAGGTGTTGCCCGGCAACGCCAACCGCGCACGATCCCAGTGATCGGTGTAGCCGGTGAGCCCGACCCGGTCGTAGGCGGCGTCAGCCTCCTCTGCGACGACGGTGACGTGCCAGGTGTCCGCTACGTCACGAGCGCGAAGAGCCTCGACGAAGCGGTGTCCGACCATGCCGTGGCCGACGACGACCACGCGTTTGGGATGGTGCATGGCCGTAGGTTAGGCAAGCGACATTGCCTGGAGGTCGCCTCGTGTGAAGCGCCCGTCACGGTGTGCTCACCGTCCGGGGCAGTGGCCTGTGAGCCGCGGCTCAGATGTGTCCCGCAGATCCGGCACTCGACGTCGGGGCATACGGGTTGTAGATCGTCGTAGGGGTGGCCGAGGTGGACGACGGGTCACCCGCCTCGGGTGACCCAGGGGGTGGCGGGGTTACCGGCCCCGGGGTGAACTCGCTGGTCTGGACGCTGGGCAGCGTGTAGCTGGTGCTCGACGACGGCGTCGTGAAGCTCGACTCGGTGGTACCCACCGACGCGTCGGTGGACCTGACGGGCGGCGGGTCCACCGAACCCTCGGAGACCCGGACCACCGCAAACACCAGCAGCCCGACCAGCGCGAGGCCGGCCACCCCGCTGGCCAACACCAGATTCTGGTTGTCGGCCCAGCTGTGGTCCTCTACCCGCCGGTCGTCGTCCCGCACCGGCGGATCGTAAGGCCGGAAACGCCGTCCGGCCAACGGGTTACTGCCAGCGGGCCAGGATTTCCTCGGCCCGGGCGGCCAGCGCACGCTGAAGGAAGGGGCCGAAGCTGATGCGCCCCACCCCCAGCGGGCCGAACGACGCCGGATCGTCGAGTTCCGGGATGGCGATCGCATTGATCGGCAAGGGCAGCTCGGTGGCCAGCCGCCGCAGCGTGTCCGGATCGTGGCGACCCACCGGGTAGAGACTGTCCGCCCCGGCTTCGGCCGCCAGTTTCAACCGCGCGATGGCCCGCTCGACGCGGTCGGCCTCGTCACCGTCGGCGCGCAGGAACAGGTCGGTGCGGGCGTTGATCACCACGTGCACCCCGGCCGCCGCGCTGGCGTCGCGCAGTTGCCCGACCAGCGCGGCATGCTCCTCGGCCGTGCGCAGCCGTTTGCCCTCCAAATGCACGGTGTCCTCGATGTTCAGCCCGACGGCCCCCGCCGCGAGCAGCCCCTCGACCAGCCGCTGCGGGGATTCGCCGTAGCCCGACTCGATGTCGACGGAGACCGGAACGTCCACTGCAGCCGTGATTTGCCCGACCCGGGTGGTGAGCTCGCCGAACGACATCCCCTCACCGTCGGGCCGGCCGATCGAGTCGGCGACCGGGTGGCTGCCGACGGTCAGGGCGGCAAAGCCCGCGTCGACCGCCAGCTTCGCCGACCACGCGTCCCACACTGTGGGCAGCACGACGGGACTTCCCGGTACGTGAAGTGCCAAGAGGGCGACCGCACGCTCCTGCAGAACCTGTTCGGACATCGTTGCAACTCCGTTCCCTGACGTGACCTGTCTCACTTTGATCTGGCGATGTGGCTAGCATCAATTGTCGTAATGTGATCCGTGACACCCTTCAGCCCAAGGAGGTCAACCCCTTGTCCACCTCTTCCCACATGACGTCTTCCCACGCCGCCGAGCTCGCGCAGCTACACGAATTGATCGGCGGCTTGCGCCGCTGCGTCTCCTCGCTGTCCTCACGCTACGGCGACTCCCCCGCGATGCGCCGGATCGTCAACGATGCCGAGCGCATCATGAACGACATCGACCGGCTCGACATCGACGCCGAGGAGCTCGAACTCGCCCGCGGAGTGAGCCACCACCACCACGTCGGCGAAAAGATCGGCATCCCCGACACCCAGTACGCCAGCGACTTTTGGCAGGACGTCGACGACGAGGGCTTGGGTGGCACCAGATGAGCCAACGCCCGAAGTGCATTCGCTAGGGCTTGATTTCGCCCAAGTCGGGCACTCCTATAACGTCCGCACGGACACATTACAAACCGAAGTGAGGGAAACCCCTTGAGCGCACCCACCGCCGACCGCCCCGGCACCGGTGTCTTCTCGCCGACGCGAGCACAGATCAACCAACGCACGTTGCGCACGGACGCGTGGTGGCGCTCGCCGCTGATCACCGACCTTGGCTTTGCGGCCTTCGTCATCTACGCGACGGTGCGGGCGTTCCAGCAGGATCACTTCTTCGTCGAGAAGTACCACTATCTGACGCCGTTCTACTCCCCGTGCATCAGCACCGGCTGTGGCGAGGCGAGCGACTTCTGGCCGCAGCTCCTGCCCGACGTGTGGTGGCTGCCCTACGCCGCGGCCTCCCTGCCGTTCCTGCTGCTGTTCCGGTTGACCTGCTACTACTACCGCGGGGCCTACTACCGCTCGGTGTGGCAGTCGCCCACCGCCTGCGCAGTGGCCGAACCGCACGCCAAGTACACCGGCGAGACGCGCCTGCCGCTGATCGTCCAGAACACCCACCGGTACTTCTTCTACATCGCGGGCATCATCTCGGTGATCAACACCTACGACGCGATCGTGGCGTTCCACTCGGCCGACGGCCCCGGCGGTTTCGGCTTCGGGTTGGGCAACGTGATCCTGGTCGGCAACGTGATCATGCTGTGGATCTACACGCTGTCCTGCCATTCCTGCCGCCACGTCGTCGGCGGCCGGCTCAAGCACTTCTCCAAGCATCCCGTCCGGTACTGGATGTGGGGACAGGTAAGCAAGCTCAACACCAGGCACAAGCTCTTCGCGTGGATCACGCTCGGCACGCTGATGCTCACCGACTTCTACGTCATGTTGGTCGCCAGCGGCACAATCTCGGACCTCAGGTTCGTCGGTTGATCCTTTTGGCCGACAACACAATTCACGGACTAGCGAGGAATATCGATGGCTGAACTGGAACGGCACGAGTACGACGTGGTCGTGATCGGTGCCGGCGGCGCAGGGCTGCGCGCGGTGATCGAGGCCCGCGAACGCGGCCTCCGAGTCGCCGTGGTCACCAAGTCGCTGTTCGGCAAGGCCCACACGGTGATGGCCGAAGGTGGCTGCGCCGCAGCGATGAAGAACGTCAACTCCAAGGACTCCTGGCAGGTGCACTTCGGTGACACCATGCGCGGCGGCAAGTTCCTGAACAACTGGCGGATGGCCGAACTGCACGCCCAGGAAGCCCCGGACCGGGTCTGGGAGTTGGAGACCTACGGCGCGCTCTTCGACCGCACCAAGGACGGCAAGATCAGCCAGCGCAACTTCGGCGGTCACACCTATCCTCGGCTCGCGCACGTCGGTGACCGCACCGGGCTGGAGATCATCCGCACGCTGCAGCAGAAGATCGTGTCCCTGCAGCAGGAGGACAAGAAGGAACTCGGCGACTACGAGGCCCGGATCAAGGTCTTCCACGAATGTTCGATCACCGACCTGATCAAGGACGGCGACCGCATCGCGGGCGCCTTCGGCTACTGGCGCGAGACCGGCAACTTCATCCTGTTCGACGCCCCCGCGGTGGTGCTCGCGACCGGCGGCATCGGCAAGTCGTTCAAGGTGTCGTCGAACTCCTGGGAGTACACCGGCGACGGCCACGCCCTGGCGCTGCGCGCGGCGTCCAACCTGATCAACATGGAGTTCATCCAGTTCCACCCCACCGGCATGGTCTGGCCGCTGTCGGTCAAGGGCATCCTCGTCACCGAGGGCGTGCGCGGCGACGGCGGAGTGCTGAAGAACTCCGAGGGCAAGCGGTTCATGTTCGACTACATCCCCCCGGTGTTCAAGGGGCAGTACGCCGAAACCGAGGAGGAAGCCGACCAGTGGCTCAAGGACAACGACTCGGCGCGCCGCACCCCTGACCTGCTCCCCCGCGACGAGGTGGCCCGCGCCATCGTCGCCGAGGTCAAGGCCGGCCGCGGCACCCCGCACGGCGGGGTTTACCTCGACATCGCCTCGCGCATGCCCACCGAGGAGATCAAGCGTCGCCTGCCCTCGATGTACCACCAGTTCATCGAGCTCGCCGAGGTGGACATCACCAAGGACGAGATGGAGGTCGGTCCGACCTGTCACTACGTGATGGGCGGCATCGAGGTCGATCCCGACACCGGCGGCGCCGCGACTCCAGGACTGTTCGCGGCCGGCGAGTGCTCCGGCGGCATGCACGGCTCCAACCGCCTCGGCGGCAACTCGCTGTCGGATCTGCTGGTGTTCGGCCGCCGCGCCGGACTGGGCGCCGCCGACTACGTGAGGGGCTTGCCCGAGCGGCCGAAGCCTCCGCAGGACGCCGTCGACGAGGCCACCAAGATGGCGTTGGCCCCCTACGAGGCACACGAGCATCCCGAGAACCCGTACACCTTGCACGCCGAGCTTCAGCAGTCGATGAACGACCTCGTCGGCATCATCCGCAAGAAGGAGGAGATCGAGGAGGCGCTGGCCAAGCTCGACGAACTCCGCGGCCGCCTGCAGAACGTGGCCGTCGAGGGCGGCCGGGTGTACAACCCGGGCTGGCACCTGGCGATCGACATGCGCAACATGCTGCTGGTCAGCGAATGCGTGGCCAAGGCGGCGCTTCAGCGCACCGAGAGCCGGGGCGGACACACCCGCGACGACTACCCCGCAATGGACGCCAACTGGCGCAACACGCTGCTGGTGTGCAAGACCACCGAAGCCGCCACCAGCGCGGCGATGGTCCCCCGCGTCACCGTCGTCCCGGAGCCGCAGGTGCCGATGCGACCGGACCTGCTCGAGGTCTTCGAGCTCTCCGAACTCGAGAAGTACTACACCGACGCCGAACTGACCGAGCATCCCGAACGGAAGGGCTGACATGGCTGCCTACGACGCGAGCATGCGGGTCTGGCGCGGAGACGAAGCCGGCGGCGAGCTCAAGGACTACACCGTCGAGGTCAACGACGGTGAAGTGGTGCTCGACATCATCCATCGGCTACAGGCCACCCAGGCCAACGACCTCGCCGTGCGCTGGAACTGCAAGGCGGGCAAGTGCGGCTCGTGCTCCGCCGAGATCAACGGCAAGCCGCGGCTCATGTGCATGACCCGGATGTCGACGTTCGGCGAGGACGAGACCGTGACGGTGACGCCGCTGCGGACGTTCCCGGTGATGCGCGACCTGGTCACCGACGTGTCGTTCAACTACACGAAGGCCCGCGAGATTCCGTCCTTCACCCCGCCGAAGGACCTGCAGCCCGGCGACTACCGGATGCAGCAGGAGGACGTGAACCGCAGCCAGGAGTTCCGCAAGTGCATCGAGTGCTTCCTGTGCCAGAACACCTGCCACGTGGTGCGCGACCACGAGGAGAACAAGGAAGCCTTCGCCGGCCCGCGGTACCTGATGCGCCAGGCCGAACTGTCGATGCACCCACTGGACACCCTTGACCGGCGCGACATGGCTCAGGACGAGAACGGCCTCGGGCTGTGCAACATCACCAAGTGCTGCACCGAGGTCTGCCCCGAACACATCAAGATCACCGACAACGCG
>JAHFVB010000320.1 GCA_023264755.1 Mycobacterium sp.
CTGGACACCTTCGTCGACGCCCTCAAGGACAGCAATCAGCAGATCGTCGAATTCGAGCACCGCTTGGCCACCCTGTCCAGTGTGCTGAACGACAACCGGTCGGATCTGGATGCCGCATTGTCCGACCTCTCAGTTGCCGTCGGCGACGTTCAGCGGTTCATCGCGGGCAGCAGGGACCAGACCTCCGAACAAGTTCAGCGGCTGGCCAACGTGACCCAGACTCTGGTCGATCATCGTTTCGATCTGGAGAACATCCTGCACGTCACTCCCAACGCACTGGCCAACGGCTACAACATCTACAACCCGGACACGGGTAGCGGCATCGGCTCGTTCTCGCTGCAGAACTTCGCCAATCCGCTGCACTTGATCTGCGGCGCGATCGGCTCGCTCGAGAACGTCACCGCACCCGAATCGGCGAAGTTGTGTGCCCAACAGTTTGGACCGGCGCTGAACTCGGCGAGGTTGAACTTCCCTCCAGTACCGATAAATCCGTACCTGGCCAAGTCCGCCAGCCCCGGCAACATCATCTACACCGACCCGGGCCTGGCTCCCGACGGAAACGGACCGAGCGTCAGCCCACCCGAAGTTCCGCCGGCGGTTTCCGCGTACACCGGCTTGGCCACCGACCCCTACCCCGCGCCCGCCCCGGGCTCCGGCTGGACTCCCGCGGTAGCACCCGGTCCCTCCGCACCCGACCACCTGCCGGCGCAGCCCTCCCCCGCGCTGTATCCGGGGGCACCCGTACCGCCTGCACCCCCCAGCGTCGACCAGCTCCTACTTCCTGCTGAATCCCCGGCACCACCGCCTACCGGCGGCTCCCCAGCGGGGCCGGGTCCGGATGCTGGAAACCCCCCACCTAGCCCCAGAGGGACAACACAGCCGTGACCCGTCAACGCAACCCAAGTCGCGCGATCGTGCTCGGCGCAATCACCGCGCTGGCCACGGCCGGCTGCGCATTCCAGGGAGTGAACTCGTTGCCGCTGCCGGGCGCCGTCGGGCGGGGTTCGGATGCGGCGGTCTATCACGTGGAGCTCGCCAACGTTGGCACTCTGGAATCGAATTCACCCGTGATGATCGACGATGTCGTCGTCGGCAGTGTGGGCGAGCTGACCGTCGACGGCTGGCACGCCAATGTCGAGATATCGGTGAAACCAGGTGTGGCGATACCGGCCAACGCCGTGGCCACCGTAGGTCAGACCAGTGTGCTCGGCTCCATGCATCTCGCCCTCGACCCGCCCGCCGGCCAGCCTCCGGCGGGGCGATTGCCCACGGGCGGAACCATCCCGCTGGCCAGCTCGTCGACCTACCCCTCGGCCGAGCAGACCTTGGCTTCGTTGGCAGCCGTCGTCAACGGTGGAGGGCTGGGCCAGCTCGGCGACATCATTCACAGCTTCAATGCGGCACTCTCCGGGCGTGAGGAAGGGATTCGCGATCTCATCACCCGGCTCGACCAATTCTTGATCACGTTGAACCAGCAGCGCGACCACATCGTGTCGTCGATTCGTGCCCTGGATCGGCTTGCTGGCACCTTGGCCGCAGGCAGTGACACCATTGCGAACGCGCTGAACGTGATTCCACCGGCCTTGGACGTGCTCGTCAAGGAACAGCCGCGGATCACCGCGGCGTTGGAGAAGCTTCGCGCCTTCAGCGATACCACCACCGGGCTCGTCGACGACACGCAGGCAGACCTCGTTCGGAACTTGACGAACTTGGCGCCCACTCTGCGGTCCCTGGCAGACGTAGGCCCCGACCTCGACATGGCCGTTGCTTACGCGACGACGTTCCCCTTGAACCAAAACTTCATCGACCGAGCCGTCAGAGGCGACTACGTCAACCTCTACACGGTATTCGACCTCACGGTTCCGCGGTTGAAGCGAACCTTGCTGCTCGGCACCCGCTTTGGAGAGGAGGGACTGCCCCTGGTACCGGCTCCGGGAGACCCCGCGTACCTCAACTACACCTACGACCCGCTCGGGGTCGGGGTCGCCCCACCATCGGAGCTCCCTGCCCCACCACCCGGGCCGCCCATGCCTTCAGTCGACTCGGCGCCGACACCATCGGCGGCATCACCCGGTGAAGCAGGAGGATAGATGCTCACCAGATTCATCCGAATTCAGTTGGCACTCTTCACGATTGCGGCCATAGCGGGCTTGGCCATCATGCTGATTTCTTATATTCAGCTTCCGACGCTCATCGGTCTGGGGCGAATCACCGTGACGCTCGAACTGCCGGCCGCCGGTGGCTTGTACCGGTTCGCCAACGTGACGTATCGCGGGCTTCAGGTCGGCAAGGTCACCGACGTCCGCTTGGTCTCCGGCGGGGCGGAAGCTACCTTGACCCTCGATACCTCACCCCGAATTCCGGCTGATCTCGCCGCCGAAGTGCGCAGCGTCTCGGCGGTGGGCGAACAGTACGTGGAGCTACGACCGCGAACCGGCTCGGGCCCTTACCTCGCCAACGGTTCGGTTATCGCGTTGAAGGACAGCAAGATTCCGCAGCAGGTCGGCCCCATGCTCGATCGGGTCAGCGCTCTGGTCGGCAGCATCCCGAAGGAAAGGGTGCGCACGCTACTCGGCGAATCGTTCGCAGCCTTCAACGGCGCAGGATATGACCTTGGCTCGCTGATCGATTCATCGTCGACACTTGCTGGCGACCTCAACGGTGTCGCCCAGCAGACTTCGAGTCTGATCGAGAACTCCGCGCCGCTGCTGGACACGCAGGCGGAGACATCCGATGCCATCCGCACCTGGACGCGCAGCCTGGCCGGGATCTCGGACGAATTGGTGAAGAACGACCCAGAGCTGCGGACGATCTTGCAGAGGGGCCCTGGCGCCGCCGACGAAGCCGCCCGCATGTTCAACCAACTCAAGCCGACGTTGCCGATCTTGCTCGCCAATCTGACGACGGTCGGACAGATCGGAGTGACCTACCACCCCTCGTTGCAGCAGATGCTCGTACTACTTCCACCGTTCGTCGCCGCAATCCAAACCATTGGGCTGCCGTCGAACAACCCGACCGGGTATCCACAAGGCGACTTCAGCCTCACCGTCAACGATCCACCGGCCTGCACGGTCGGCTTCCTGCCACCGTCGGCGTGGCGGTCCCCCGCCGACACCTCGGACATCGACACTCCCGACGGGCTCTACTGCAAGCTGCCCCAGGACGCTCCCGTCTCGGTTCGCGGCGCCCGCAACTACCCGTGCATGGCAGTGCCCGGCAAACGCGCACCGACGGTGCAGCAATGCAATAGTGACAAACCATATGAACCGCTGGCCATGCGCCAACACGTACTCGGACCAAACCCCTTCGACCCCAACCTCATCGCGCAAGGCATACCCCCCGAGAATCGAGGCGGAGGACCCAATTCGGGTTTGTACGCACCAGTGGAGGGGACGGCGCCGGTGCCGGAGTCTGCCCCGCCGCCGGTGAGGCCGTCGGGTGGCGCGCTCGCGCCCACGCCGCAGGACGCACCTGCGGCGCCAGCTCAGCCCGCTCCGTCCAGCGTCGACCCGCCGTCCATGACTCCAAGCGGATTCGAAGGCAAGGAAGCTACCGGGATTCCGCCCGTTGCCGTTGCTCAGTACGACCCACGAACGGGCAGCTACGTCACCTCGGCAGGACGCTTCGTACAGTCGGATCTCGCTCGTCCCGCGCCTACGTCGTGGACCGAGCTACTTCCCAAATAGGGTGGACGACACCTCGATCAGGCAAGCTTCACCAGCTTCAACGGCAATCGAATTGCCAACCACTGGTTAACTCCACACGCTCCACTGACCCCGATGGTGGTGTCCAACCCGGCGAAGATCGGCGATCCCGACGACACCTGACCTCCGGCATCAACCGGGTAGAACGTGTATGTCTGCTTGCCCTGCGAAGAACTGCCATCCGGGCACTGCTGCCAGCCCTCGATCGTCCGTCGGACGTACCAAAGTCCGTTGCCATTGGTGATGGGCGCACTCCAACCCTGATCGCTCGTCACTTCGCCAGTGCACTGCTCCGGTCCGGTACACGTCGTCTCGACCGTCCAGGTGGCGACGACGGTTGGCACGTCCTGGTAAACATCGTTTCTGGTGGCCCACTCGCCGTTGGAGGTCACCCGGTACACCCCGTCGATCTCCCAATTGCCCTCTGCTCGAGCGGCAATCGCCATCGTCGCGGTAAGCGTCGCGACCATCGCAAGCAATGCGCCACACCTCGATCCGTAGTGCAGCCAGAGCCGTCGCGGCTGCGGCGGCGTCTGCTCGCCGAATGCGTTCATGACCTCTTCACCTCCTCGACCGGGATCGAATGTCGAAATCAGCCAACGTCAGCGAAATTCCTCAGCCCCACGCTGAGGCTGCTTGCCGCCCTATTGGGATGCCCGCCACAACCCCTTCCCGCAGCCCGCCACGCACCGGTAGGCTATCGATCGATAGCTTACCGCCGCGACGGCGCAATTCCTCGCGAATTCCGTACTCGATCAACCGGTCACGGCAGGCCCGCGTCAGCCCGTGACGAGCCAGCCGAACCGAGCGGATGGGTCAAAAGACTCGGTTACCTTCGCGATTGGGCCGCAGCGACCCGTACGCCGGCGTGAGTGGCAGGTGCAGAGCGTCGACAATGCCCGGCTCGGCCTCCACCACCCACGGGATGGCGTTGAGCACTCGCATCCCGGTGGCCAGCAGGCCCTGGTTGCTGGTGTGCTCCTCGGGGTGGAAGCCGACCTGGAACTCGCAGTCGATGCTCGGCTCACCTTCGATGATGACGCGCCAGATACCGTCGGTGTCGCCGGCGCGACCCTTCGGCCACTCGGGGGCGAGGTCGTCGGCCATTCTGTCGACGTGCTCGATGGTGACGACCTCTTGGCCGTCCTTCACGCCGATGCAGCGCGACCAGACCGCGCCCGCGGTTCCCGGCTCGACGACTACCGAGGCGGTCTCGATGCGACGAGGCGAGGGCGAGAATTCACAGGACTCGCGGATCTCGTCGAGCTCGACGCCAAGCGCGTCGGCGACCATGGTGACCGCAGCACCCCACCCGACGGTGATCGCTCCCGGAATGCGCAGCCCACCTTCGTAGTCCAGTGGCTTTCCAAGTCCGAACATCTCGTGCACCTCGAATGCGACCGGATACTCCGAGTAGTTGGTGATCTCGAAACCTCGGATCGAGTACACGGTGTGTGACATCGACGCCAGCGCGATGGGCAGCAGATCGCAACCGAAGCCCGGTTCGATGCCCGAGGAGAACAACGAAGCGTTGCCCTCCTTGGCCGCCTCGACGATGGGGCCGGTGTAGCGCGCGGACAGCGACCCACGTTGGTAGACCAAGCCCGCGATGGAGGTGGTCACCACGTTCTTGCCGGCGCGCAGAATCTTGCAGTAGTCGTCGCGCGCCTCCTTCGGCCGCGAGGTGCCTGGGCCGACGTAGATCACCGCGTCGGCGTCCGAGGCCAGCAACTCCTCGGCGTCGTCGGTGGCCAAGATTCCCACCGGATCGATGCCGGCGAGGGTGCCGGCGTCCTGACCGACCTTGGCTGGCGAATGGACCCACACCCCGACGAGTTCCAGGTTTGGCCTGTCCATGATGGTACGGATCGCATAGCCACCGATCGTTCCCGTCGCCCACACGATCACTTTGTACCGCTTGCCATTTGACAACGGGTCACTCATCTTGTGCTCCTTCACCGAACTGCGAAGGACGCAGTTCATACTGGACGTATACGAGCCCGCCTTAGCGGAGCTGTGGGCCCGTCCCTCGCCCGACGGAGGTGACATGGCCAACTTGGCCGGCCCACTGCGACTTCCGAGGCTGGGCCCTCCCCCGGCCGAAGCCCGGCACCTCCGTCGGCTGGACGACGCCGATGGCCGACGGCGCGGACGCCGCCGACCATCCGGTCGATCCTTCCTAGGCTTGGAGATAGGGCGAGAAGCGCCGGTCGTATCCGGCCTTCCGAAGTGCGAGTTGAGCCTCTCGTTCCGCCGTGGTGACGTACTCGGTGTCGGCCGGGAGCACGCTGTCGAGGTCGTCCAACGTGACGACGACCGACTGCACGGTCGGGTTCTCGTTCGAATTCGCATCGAGTTGCTGGAACCGGATGAACAGCGACCCCTGATTCAGGTCACCGGTGGAAACCCAGTTGGCGACACCGGGATCCGTCTTCGAAATGACGAAGGTGTAGGTCCCGTCGGCAT
>JAHFVB010000321.1 GCA_023264755.1 Mycobacterium sp.
CGTGGTCCCCGATCCAGGGCCGGATCCGGTCGAAGTGGCCGCCGTGCTGATGGACGGGTTGGAGTTGGTGGTGCTCGGCCTCGGCGGACGGTCGGTAGCGCCGACCCGGGCCAGGGCGGTGACGGCGCGCGCCCGCCAGAAGGGTTGCACCCTGCTGGTCGTCGGGGGGGACTGGCCGGGAGCCTCCGCTTGGCTGGACGCTCGGGTCCGTGGTTACGAGCTGGCCGGCGCGGGCGCCGGTCCGCCGATTCCGGGGTGTGGACGCATCAGCCGGGTGTGCGTGGATACGCGGGCGCGGGGCAGGCTGGCCCCACCCGTTCGCGCCGTTGGCGAATGACGTGTCTGGCCGAGCCGGCGGGACCAGGGTGCTGGCCATCTGGTGCATGGATTGGCCCGCGGTGGCGGCCGCCGTCGCGGCCGGGCTGCCCGCCACTGCGCCGGTAGCGGTCACGCTGGCCAATCGCGTCGTGGCGTGTTCGGCCGCGGCCCGGTCGGCCGGAGTGCGACGGGGGCTGCGGCGTAGGGAGGCTCAGGCTCGTTGTCCCCAGGTGCACGTCGCCACCGCCGATCCGGCGCGCGATGCCCGCCACTTCGAGGCCGTGACGGCTGCAGTGGACGACGTGGTGCCACGGGCCGAGCTGCTGCGGCCGGGGTTGATGGTGTTGTCGGTGCGCGGAGCGGCCCGCTATTTCGGGTCGGAGGAGGCGGCTGCCGAACGGCTCGTCGATGCGGTGGCCGCGGCCGGGGTCGAATGCCAGGTCGGCATTGCCGACCAGCTGCCCACCGCGGTGTTCGCCGCGCGGGCTGGCCGCATCGTCGAGCCGGGAGGGGATGCGCTCTTTCTGGCCGCACTGTCGATCCGGCAGCTGGCTGCGGAGCCCAGCCTGGCCGCGCCTGGACGAGCGGACTTGGCGGACCTGTTGTGGCGCATGGGGATCCGAACCATCGGCCAGTTCGCGACGCTGTCGAGCACCGACGTGGCCTCGCGATTCGGAGCCGACGCGATCGTCGCGCACCGATTTGCCCGGGGTGAGTCGGCGCGTGGGCCGTCTGGGCAGGAACCGCCGCGGGAGCTCGATGCCGTGATGACGTGTGACCCGCCGGTGGACCGGGTCGACGCCGCGGCCTTTGCCGGCCGGGCGCTGGCCGGGGAGCTGCACCGGAGCTTGGAGTCGGCCGGAGTGGGCTGCACCCGGCTCGCGATCAGTGCCGTAACCGCCAACGGTGAAGAACTGCAGCGTGTTTGGCGTTGCGCGGAGCCGCTGACCGAGGATGCCACGGCTGATCGGGTGCGGTGGCAGCTCGACGGATGGCTGAACCGGCGGGGGGCGGGCCGCCCGACCGCGCCGATCACCACCTTGAGCCTGCATCCGGTGGAGGTGGTGTCGGCTGCCGCGTTGCAACTGCCGCTATGGGGCTCCACCGGTGACGACGACCGGCTGCGGGCTCGGCGCGCCCTGGTGCGAGTTCAGGGCCTGCTCGGACCGGAAGCGGTTCAGGTGCCGGTGCTCAGTGGCGGCCGCGGGCCCGCCGAACGCATCACCTTCACGCCCCTGGGTGACGAGCCGGTGCCGCGCTCGGATCCGAGCCAACCCTGGCCCGGTCAGCTGCCCGAACCGGCTCCAACCGTACTGCTCGACGATCCGGTCGAGTTGCTCGACGCGGCCGGTGATCCGGTTCGGGTGACCAGTCGAGGGCTCTTCTCCACCGCTCCGGCTCGACTGGTCGCCGCTGGCGCCGCCGATCGCTCGGGCGGCCTGAGTTGGTGGGCGGGGCCGTGGCCCGTCGACGAAAGGTGGTGGGATCCAGCGGCTTCGGAGGGAGGGGAAGCCGTCCGAGGAGTGGGTGCGGTCAAGTACGGCCGGACGGCCCGGGCGCAGGTGCTGCTTGCCGACGGCGGCCGGGCCATGCTGCTGTGCTACCGGCAGCGCCGGTGGTATCTCGAAGGGGTATACGAGTAACCGCCGAAGTCAATCAATTGTGCACAATTCAATTGTGGGCTACGGTGATCGCATGGCCACGCTCGGCATCGACAGTCAACTGTGCTTCGCGCTGTACTCGGCGTCTCGGGCGATGACTGCCGCCTACCGGCCGATCCTGGCCGACTTGAACCTCACCTACCCCCAATATCTGGTGCTGCTGGTGTTGTGGGAGGACGAGCGCGTCACCGTTCGTAGGCTCGGCGAACGCTTGCAACTGGACTCCGGGACGCTGTCACCGCTACTGAAACGGCTGGAGTCCAACGGATTGGTGCGCCGGGAGCGGTCACGTGACGACGAACGACTCGTCGAAGTCACGCTCACCGCGGCCGGACGCCGGCTCGAGCAAAGGGCGCAGTGCATCCCCGCGGAATTGGGCGCCGCGACGGGGATGACCGCGCCACAAGCCGCGGAACTGCGCGATGCAGTCCGTCAACTCGCCGATGCGCTCAGCGCATCATCACGAAGGGAATCCATGTGAAGACGCTCTACACCGCCGAGGCGCTCGCCACGGGCGAAGGCCGCGACGGCCACGGTCGCACCTCCGACGGCAAGCTCGACCTCGACCTCGCCACGCCGCCCGAACTCGGCGGTAGCGGAAACGGCACCAATCCCGAGCAACTCTTCGCGATCGGCTACGCCGCCTGCTTCCATTCGGCGTTGCGCCTCGTCGCCCGCGCCGCCAAGGCCGACGTATCGGATTCCTCGGTGGGAGCTCGGGTTTCGCTCGGCCAACCCGACTCCGGCGGCTTCCGGCTCGCGGTGGAGTTGGAGATCAGCTTGCCCAACCTCGACCACGCGACGGCGCAGCAGCTGACCGAGCAGGCTCATCAGGTGTGCCCCTACTCGAATGCCACCCGAGGCAACATCGAGGTCGTGCTCACCGTCGTCGACGACTGAGCCCGGTCAGCCCAGGCTCGCGGCGAACGGCCCCACCCGCGCGATGAAACGGTCGAAGAAGACCTCGGGGTCCGTCTCGACGCCGATGTGGGCGTTGGCGGCTCGGCCCCAGTGCCCGCGCCAGTCGGCCACCGTCATGCCGCGGGTCAGGGCGCCCGCCAGTTCGACGTCGACGGTCGTCTGCCGGTAGCGCACCAGGTCGGGATCCAGCGCGACGGCGGCCGCCAGCGGATCGTGTAGGTGCGCCAGATAGCCCTCGCCCTGGTCGAAGTGAAACTCGAAGTAGAACCGCATGGCGTCTTCGAGGACACGGATCAGCGGGTTGGCCGCCGTCGATCTGGTGCCACGTTCGTCGAGCACGCTCATCGGTGTCGTCGCCGACCCCGCCGCGGCCGCCAGTCGACTCAGGATCGACGGCGTCATCGCCGCGCGCTCGGTGAGGTTGAGCCCCAAGATGATTGGCAGGTGCGTGGGCGGCTCGAGGTTTCTCCCGGCGGTTTCGCCCCGGGCCGCGGGAAGCCCCCAGGCCGCGCCCCACAACGCGAACACCTCCGCGGCCGCCTCCGGGTCGACGGCGATGTTCCACTCGGCCACCGGGGTGGTGTTTCCGCCGTAGTCGAACGCACCGCCCATGATGACCAGCCGCCGCAACAGTTTCGGTAGCGCGGGTTCCTGGCGAAGGGCCAGCGCCAGGTTGGTGAGTGGGCCGGTGACCAACCCGACCAACTCGCCGGGGTGCGCGTGGGCTGCCCGCACCCACGCCGTGGCGGCGTCGTACGACGTCAGCTCGGCATCGGCGGGCGGCAGCTCCGCATAGCCGAGCCCCTTCGGGCCGTGGGTGTCCTCGGCCGTGCGCAGCGCGGTGGCCAGGGGGCGCTGGGCACCTCTGGACACCGGAATGTCGTGTGCGCCGCAGAGCGCCAGCAGGTCCAGGTTGTTCAGGCACACCTGGTCGACGGGCACGTTGCCTGCGGTCGAGGCAATTCCGACCAGTTCGGCCTCGGCGCTGGCGAGCAGATAGGCCAGGGCCATCGCGTCGTCGACGCCGGTGTCGACGTCGGCGAAGACGGGCAGGGGTGCGGGGCGCACCGAACCAAAGTAGTTCACCGCCATCGGGCGTGCGTAGTCGTGTAGCCGATCGGCGACCCGATGAGGCGTGCCTCAGGACACGGGGTCACCCCGCCAGGCGAAGCTGTTGACGTACTTGCCCATGTCCAGGGCCAGTTGCAGGCCGACCGCCGACGGCTTGCCGGATCCAAAGTCCGGCCCGAAGGCGTGATACGGGCCAACGCCTCCGGCCACCAGGGCGAGGTCGTTCTTCACCGCCACCATCACCACGATCCGCTGCCGCGAAGAGCTGGAGTTCGCCCCTTGCGGCCACCAGTCGGCCACCATGCCGTATCCCGGCTGGTAGCCGACCATCGCGTTGGGGATCTCGTAGGCCACCTTGTTGTCCGGGAAGGTCGCGTTGAGGAGGTCGGTGGCGATCTGACGGGGGGCGCGGCCGTTGACGGGTTCGCTGAAGAGGTTCATCGTGCCGCCGTCGCCGGTCAGCAACTCGGCGATGACGCCGCGGTCACCGAGGGTGACCTTGTATGCCGACCCCTCGGCGGGGTAAGCGACCGAGAACGTGCCGTTGGGGACGGTGTAGCGGGGGTTGATGGTGACCGGCTCGCCCAGTGGTGGTCGGCCGCAGTCGGGCGGACACGCGTACCGGGCCGGCGGCTTCTCGCGCCCGGCGGCCAAGGCGACCAGGCCTGAGGCGACGAGTCCGATCGCCACCACCCAGACGACGAGAAGTCTCCGGTAGGACGTCTTGGGAAGGGCGGGTGCGGTATAGGTGCCGGCCTGTGTCGAGTAGCCCTGGACGATGGTGGTGGTCACAGTCGGTCGCTGTCGAGCTCGGGGTCGCCGTCGGTGCGTACGGGCCGATTGTCGCGGCGGGCTCGTCGCGACGACCGCGAGGACGCCCTGGTGGCCGCCCCGCACGCGGCGCAGAAGGCCATGTCGGGGACGACGCGAGCGCAGTACGGACACAGCAGTGGCTGATCCGAGTGGAGCTCGTCGTGCCGTTCGTACAACAGGGCCAGGTGCAGCCCTACCCGCAACGCGAGTACCGCCACTGCGGCGGTCGCGAGATATGTTGCCAACTGCAGCATTTCGGGTGAACGTCCGACGTCGAGCAGACCGGGTGTGGCGAATATCGCGATCACTCCCAGGATGGCGACGGCCCGCGCGATGCGTACGTGGTTGCGGTGCTTGTCCTTCTGATGCTCCGGCGGGGTGAACCACAGTGCTATGCCGATGAGGCCACCCACGGCGGCGGCCGTGAGTGGCACCGCGATGCCGCGAATTCCCGCCTCGACGATCAGGCCACTCATTGGCCTTGCTCTGGCGATCACGGGGTCGCTGAACTCGGGGGCCATCCGCGTCAGCTGCGATGCGGCAGTGAACATCAGCGCGCCCAGTGTGCCGATGGCGAAGCCGTCCAGGGATTCTCGTTGCCCGGGGCGTACCAACCGCACCAACACCATCGGGACGAGCATGAGCAGCAGGCTGCCCAGGGGAAGGCCGAGGCCGTTGCGAAGAATGCGGGTCCCGGCGATGCCTACGCCAAGGGGGACGTCGTAGGCCTGTGCGACCCACGCCCCGGTCAGCAGTACCCACCCGACGCCGAGACCGATGCCCAGCCCCGCCGTCGCCAGCAGGGTGCCGCTGGGGAGGTCGGCGTAGACGTCGGACTCGTGCAGGTAGATGAGGAACAGCAGGGGAAGTCCCAGTGCGGCAACGGTGATGAGTGCGGCGGGCAACCGGAAGGAGGTGGCGAGGAACAGTGCGGCCAACAACACGCCCAAGCCCATCCGGAACGCCATGCGGGAGCTCGGCGGCAGGTGCGGGAACAGCGAACTGACGATGTTCGGCCGCAAGAGCCGTTCTCCGGGCGATGCGCTGTAGGCCTTGAGTCGCAGCCAGTCGCACCGGTTGGCGTCGTGCCCCTGCAAGGGCATGCCGCAGCGGCCGCAGTACTCGCCTTCGGGTACTTCGGTTTGGCAGGCCCGGCACTCGACCAGGCCTGGGGGGTGTTCGTCGGTTTCGGGCTCGGTGCTCATGGGGCGATCCTCTGCAGAACCAGGAGGTTGCGGGCCAGATTGTCGACGTCCGGGGTGCCGAGCCCACTGACCAGGTCGTAGCCAGGACCCGCGGTGTCGACGGCGTTGCCGCCCCGGGTGATGTCGTGCAGCGCTGGCAGCGGAGAGTCCTCGACCATCCGGTAGAGCAGGGGGTT
>JAHFVB010000322.1 GCA_023264755.1 Mycobacterium sp.
CTTCACCACGGCGATCCACGACGTGACGGCGTTGGCGTCCTGAGGCAGAGCGAACGTGCTGACGCTGTCGCCCGCGGCCAACGCATCAGTGGTGAAGACCAGACCGGCGTCGGCGCTGCTGTTCGTGACGTCGGGGAGGACACGGCTGGGCGTCGGCTCGGTGCGCTCGGGGTGAAGGTGGACGCCGGTGCGTCGTTCGGTGAACTCCGTCGTGGACCCGCACGCGCCCTGCGAGCCGCATACCGACACTCGCAGCCCGGGCTGAGCCAAGTCGGCGAAGGACCCGAGGTGCCTCGGGTTGCCCGGGGCGGTGACGCCGACCAGCCGGTTGCTGGCAAAGGCCACCGGCGCACCCGCTACCGCACCCGAGTCGGCAGCCGAGGTCATGTTGGCCCGGTCACCCGAGGCGAAGACGTCCGCATCTGCTCCGTCGGCAAGATCGCCGGCGAGCTCCGAGGAACTGGCGAACACGAACACCACCGTGTATTCGGGATGCGCCGCCTCGAACTGCTTGCCAATGGCGGTAAAGCTCTTGACCAGTGAGGACGCGGCATAGACGGTGAGCTGAGTCGTCGGGTCCTGGTGCGCACCGCAGCCGGACGCGACCGTCGCCGCGACGGCGCCCACGGCCATCATCCGCTTGAATCGCCCGTCCATCAGCCGTGACAATACCCACCTCCGTGTGCCGCGCCGGCTCCGACTCGACCCAATCGACTGGCTGTGAGCCCAACTCGTATCGCCTGGCAATCAGCTTGCGCGGCCACCATCGTCGGCCGCACGACGGCAGACTGATCCACGTGCTTGGCCATCGGTACGCGGTACACGAGGCGATGCCCGCCGCCCCTGACCGCGGCAGCCACGACGAGCTCGCGGCCGCGCGCTTCCGGGTGGCCCACATCGCACTGCTCGGACAGGGCCTCCTCATCGGGGTGATGGGCGGTTTCGCGCTCGCCTGGTCGATGGCCAACATGCACTTCGGCCTAGAGGGCATTCCGGTGCTCGGACTCACCGTCACCCCCTTGCACGGCGGGCTTCTGATGGCCGGAGGAGCACTCGCGATACTGGCCTGCCTGGGGCGCTGGGCGACCGTGGGGTTCAGCGCGCTCGCGACCGCGGGCTGGGCGGGGTTGACGGCGGTCTGCGCGGTCGGAGTGGCCCATCACGCCCCCGGGGTGCTCGGCTTCGACCCGCGCGACACCCTCCTCTACGGGGTGCTGGGCCTGTACAACCTCGCGCTGTGCCTCCTGTTGGCGCCGACGCTGTGGAAGAACTGGAGATTGGCGCGCCTTCAAACGCCGCTCTGCGACGGGTGAGCCGCGGCCGTTCGGTTTCGGTCGGACGGCGGTGTCGATCGACTGCGGTGCCCGATCAACCTCAGCGTTCGATCAACAGGTCGTCGGTCGGAACCGGCGCGCGTGGACCGGCCGGCTCGGCGGGATGGCCGATCGCGATGGCACCCAGCGGCTCCCAATCCGGCGGCAGCGCCAGCTCGTCGCGCACCAGCTCCGCGGCGAAGATCGTGGACCCGACCCAGCAGCTGCCCACCCCACGCACGGCGAGCGCGACGAGTAGCGCCTGCACCGCGGCGCCGACCGCGACGGTGAACATGGTGTGCTCGGCGGCGGTCCGCTTGGCATCCGGATACGCGTGCGCGCCGTCGGGCACCAGGAATGGGATGACGAGTTCCGGGGCGTCGTAGAGCAATTGGCCGCGGCCGACGCGCCGCTCGACCGAGTCTTCCGGCCGCCCGTCGCCAGCCAGGTCGGCTCGCCACTGGTCCCGCATGCGGTCCAGCAGGGCGCGCCGGGTCGCACCGTCGCGCATCCAGACGAAGCGCACCGGCCGGGTGTGGTGCGGCGCGGGTGCGGTCAGTGCCTCGGCGACGGCCGCCTGGATGACGGCCGGGTCGACGGGGTCCGGCGCGAAGTGCCGCACGGAGCGGCGCAGCAGCTGAGCCTGGCGCCGGCCGACGTCGAAGGCTTCCTCGGTGCCGAGCCAGAACAGATCGTCCTCACCCGAGCGGACCAGGGTGCGGCCGTTGCTCCCGTCGTCGTGCAGCGCGAGCCCGCGCACCACGGCCACCGGGATGTTGGACAACTTGCCCTTGACCAGATCGGCGGCCGCCGCGAGCTCGTCGGCGACGGCCACCTCGGTCACCAGTAGCTCGTTGCCGTGTTTGTCCGCGGCGCCCGCATAGCCGTGCAGCACGGCCAGGCCGGCGGCGCCGATCGCGGCGTCGGTCTGCCCGTTGCGCCAAGCCCGGCCCATCGTGTCGGTGACCACCACGGCGACCGTGACGTTCAGCAGCTCCTGCAGCCGGGTTCGTAGCGCGGCGGCGCTGCCGTCGGGATCGAGGGGAAGCAAGGCGAGTTCGGCGGCGTCGACGTTGGAACCGTCCACTCCGGCGGCGGCCTGGATCAGTCCGATGGCGTTCTCGGTTATCAACGTCCGCCCCTTGCGGGCCAGCACGCGTACGGCCTCGATGTCGATAAGCTTGCGCCGCAACGCATCCCGTTCGTCGGGATCCGTTGGTGCGGCGACGATCCGGCCCTCGCACTTGGACATCACCTTGCTGGTGACCACCACCACGTCGTCGGTTCGCAGCCAGGGCGCGGCCTCGGCGATCGCGCTCGCGAGGTCGTCTCCCGGCCGGAATTCGGGAAGCCCCGGGACGGGCAGGATTTCGATGGCGGCCGCGGCGCCGTGGTCGACGCTCATGGCCGTGGGGTGCCCTTCACGTCGGCGGCCAGCTCGACACCCGCCCTGACCATTTCGGCGGTGGCCTTCGGGTCCGTCATCAGCAGCGGTATCGCGCGCACCTCGACTCGGTCGAGGTCGGCGTGGTCGGTCTCGTCGATGAGCCAGCCGTCCAGGATGCCGACCGCCGAACGGGCCCCGAAGTGAGCGCCGACGGCTTGCGAGTTGGTCTCCACCCCGATCACCGAAAGGCACTCATCGGCCATGCCGCGCAACGCCTTTCCCGCGACGATGGGGGAGTAGCCGATGACGGGGGCGGCGGTCGAGCGCAGGGCGCCGCGGATACCGGGTACGGCGAGGATCGCGCCGATGCTGACCACCGGATTGGACGGAGCGAGGAAGACGACGTCGGCCTCGGCGATGGCTTCGGCGACACCCGGTGCGGCCGTCGCCTGTTCGGAGCCGACGAAAGCGAAGCTGTGGGTGGGAATTTGGGCGCGGTATCGGACCCACCACTCCTGGAAGTGGATGGCGCGCCGTTCGCCGGCGTGTTCGCCGGGGCCGGGATCGGTGACGACGACGTGCGTTTCGCAGCGCTCGTCGCTCGCCGGGAGCAGGCGGGCCCCTGGCGCCCACCGCGCGCACAGCGCCTCGGTGACTTCGCTCAGGGGATACCCGGCCCGCAGCATCTGACTGCGCACCAGGTGGGTGGCCAGGTCCCGGTCGCCAAGTCCGAACCAGTCGGGTTGTACGCCGTAGGCGGCGAGTTCCTCCTTGGCATGCCAGGTTTCGTTGCGATGTCCCCAGCCCCGTTCGAGGTCTACACCTCCACCTAAGGTGTACATGCAGGTGTCGAGATCGGGACAGATCCGCACGCCGTGCATCCAGGCGTCGTCGCCCACGTTGACAACGGCGGTCAATTCGTGCTCACCGGCCGGCCCCGTCGCCTGTCCGGCAAACTGGCCGAGCCCGAGGTACTGCTGAACGCCGAGCAGGAATCGCGCGCCGCCGACTCCGCCGACCAAAACGGTTACCCTCACACCGTCCGAGCCTAGGCTGTGGCCCGTCATCGTGGTCGTCGGCGGGTGTTGTGACCGACACGCCCGGTAACCGACGCGCCCGAATTTGGTAACGGGATGGTATGAAAACTTCCCTCAGCGCTTGACCCTCGCAGCTAACCCGTGTCTAATCACATCAGTGTCATTTCGCGGTTGGCCGGCCGGTTCCGGTGTCGCAGACCGAGATTCGATCACTTGTTCGAATTGAAGAGCCCCACGGGTCGTGGAAAGGCTCGACATAGGGAACCACTAGACAGGTGAGGAGGCGGAAAATGTCTTATGAGCAAGTCGATTTCGATCGTGTCATCCGATTTGACGGCCGGATGCTCGGCTCAGTAGGCACCACACCGCACACGAATACGGGACCGGCACAGTTGACCCCGACTGGCCGGCCGCAGTTGAGCTTGGTACCGGAAGTGGTCGACGAGTACTCGACCGCCGAAGACGACGATCAGTGGCAGGAACGTGCGCTGTGCGCTCAGACCGATCCCGAGGCGTTCTTCCCGGAGAAGGGCGGCTCGACCCGCGAGGCCAAGCGCATCTGCTTGGGCTGCGAGGTCAAGGACCGGTGCCTGGAGTACGCGTTGGCCAACGACGAGCGGTTCGGGATCTGGGGAGGCCTCTCCGAGCGTGAACGTCGCAGGCTCAAGCGCGGCATCATCTGACGCAGCATCATCTGACGTCTCCGACGTCATTGGCACGACCGCGCTCTACTCCTCGTCCATCGACGGATCGATGACCGAGGGTTCCACCCCCAAATAGGTGGCCACCTGCGCCACCAGAATTTCGTGCAATAACTCGGCCAAGTCGGCGGTGTCCTTTGCCCGCCTTTCGATTGGCTTGCGAAACAGTAGAATTCGTGCCCTAGTGGCATTTCCCCGCACGTCGACGCCCGCTGGAATCAGCCGGGCGAGTGCGATCGTGCCGTCGGCGATGACCTCCGGCGGCCACTGAACGTTCTCCGGGTCCTTCGGGGCGATCCGCGGAATCTCGTCGACGGCGACGTCCAAGGCCGAGACACGATCGGCCCACCGTCGTTCGATCGGTTCGTAGGCCTCCAACACGGCCATGTCGAATCGCTCGGCTCGGCTGCGCCAGCCGGGAACCGTGGGAGGAAGCAGTGGACCCCGCATCTCGCGGCCACGGCGGGAGCGCGGATCGGCCATGATCGTTGATCGTAACGGTTGGAGATCGGCGCGCCGGCGCCTGCGCGTGTCCGTCGGCGCGCGGGGACGTTGCGCGATAGCCTCGTGTCCGTGAATGCTCCCCGTCGCTGCTGCAGGCCAGGGTGCCCGCACTACGCCGTGGCGACGCTGACTTTCGTCTATTCGGACTCCACGGCCGTCGTCGGCCCGCTCGCCACGGTTTCGGAACCGCACTCCTGGGATCTGTGTGTGCTCCACGCGGGCCGGATCACCGCGCCGCGGGGTTGGGAGTTGGTCCGCCACGCCGGGCCGCTGCCGTCCTACGGGGACGACGACGACCTGGTCGCGCTCGCGGATGCCGTGCGTGAAGGTCGCGAACTGCCCGGGCCCATATCCGGATTGGCTGCCGGTTTCTCGGACCCCGTCGGAGGTGCGGTGATGGCGCCGCCCGCCCCGAGGGCGGAACACAACGGTCGGCGCCGTGGACATCTGCGCGTTCTGCCGGACCCGACCGACTAATCGGGTCGGGTCAGACTCGCTGAGCGTCGGCGTCGGGGTTCGCGAGCCGATAGGCTGGGACGAGAGTCCGCCCCACTAGGAGATCTATGTCTCGGCCCGCTGTGGCTGTCAACCGCGTCATCAAGGCCTATGACGTGCGTGGGCTGGTTGGCGAAGAGCTCGACGAGCAGTTCGTCTTCGACGTCGGCGGAGCCTTCGCCCGACTGATGCGCAACGAGGCCGCGTCCGGCGGGCCGCAGCACGACGCCGCGGCCCCGAACCAACGGGTGACCATCGGACACGACATGCGGGAGAGCTCGCCCGCGCTGGCGGCCGCCTTCGCCGCCGGCGTGTCGGCCCAGGGGCTCGACGTGATCAGAATCGGCCTCGCGTCGACCGACCAGCTCTACTTCGCCTCGGGCCTGTTCGATTGCCCCGGCGCCATGTTCACCGCCAGTCACAACCCCGCGGCCTACAACGGCATCAAGCTGTGTCGCGCCGGCGCCAAACCCGTGGGCAAGGACACCGGACTGACGCAGCTCAGCCAGGAAGTCATCGACGGGGTGCCCGGCTACGACGGGCCCGCAGGCACGATCGAGGACCGCGACGTCGTCGTCGACTACGCCGAGTTCCTGCGGTCGCTCGTCGACATCTCGGAGATCCGCCCGCTGCGGGTGGCCGTCGACGCCGGCAACGGGATGGGTGGTCACACCACCCCGGTCGTGTTGGGCGCGATCCCGTCCATCACGCTGCTGCCGTTG
>JAHFVB010000323.1 GCA_023264755.1 Mycobacterium sp.
GTGGAGTTCGAGGAGGGCCGGCTCATTGCGTGGCGCCCGTCCGAACCGGGTGCAGAGCCACCGGGACATCTGTGGCGCTGGTGGCTCGAGCCCATCGACGACGACCACACTCGCGTCACCCACACCTACGACTGGTCGCAGTTGACCGACGAGAAGCGACTGGTACGCGCCAAGGCCACCACGGCCGAGCGGTTGCAGGCGTCGCTCGACCGGCTGGCCAAGCTGGCCGAGTCGAGCTAGCCGCTAGCGCCCTGCTGCGAACGCCCGCAACGAATCCACCTGCGCCGGATCCAGCGAGGGCCGCACGGCCGCGCGCGCCTTGGCGACGTCGTCGGCGGTGACGTCGGCCGCATCGATCGACCGCCGCATCGCGGTCAGCGCCGCCTCGCGCAGGAGCGCCACGCAGTCGGCCGCGCTGTAGCCGTCGAGCTCGTCGGCGAGCGCATCGAGGTTCACGTCGGCGCTCAACGGCACCGACTTTCCGGACGTGCGCAGGATCTCGCGGCGCGCGGCCGCGTCCGGCGGCTCGACGAACACCAGCTTCTCCAGTCGACCGGGACGCAGCAGCGCGGGGTCGACGAGGTCGGGCCGGTTGGTGGCGCCGAGCACGACGACATCGCGCAACGGGTCGATGCCGTCGAGTTCGGTCAGCAGTGCGGCCACCACCCGATCGGTGACCCCCGAGTCGAAGCTCTGACCACGCCGCGGGGCCAGGGCGTCGAGCTCGTCGAGAAAGACCAGGGAAGGTGCGGAATCGCGTGCCCGGCGGAACAATTCGCGCACCGCCTTCTCCGAGGACCCCACCCACTTGTCCATCAACTCGGCGCCCTTGACCGCGTGGACGGACAGTCGGCCGGTACTGGCCAGCGCACGCACGACGAACGTCTTGCCGCAGCCCGGCGGACCGTAGAGCAGCACGCCGCGCGGGGGCTGGATGCCCAGCCTGGCGAACGTGTCGGGGTGCTGCAGTGGCCACAACACCGCCTCGGTCAGGGCTTGTTTGGTCTCGACCATGTCGCCGACGTCATCGAGGGTCACCGAGCCGACGGTGACCTCCTCGGTGGCCGACCGGGACAACGGCCGGATCACCGACAATGCCCCGACGAAGTCGTCCTGAATCAGGGCGGGCGCATTGCCGTCGCTGCTGGCCCGCGCGGCCGCTCGAAGCGCTGCCTCCCGAACCAGGGCGGCCAGGTCGGATACTACGAAACCCGGTGTGCGGTCGCCAATTTCGTCGAGCTTCAGCCCCTCCGATGGCACTCCGCGTAGCAGCACCTCCAGCAGAGCCTTGCGAGTGGCGCCGTCGGGCAGGCTGAGTCCGAGTTCGCGGTCACACAGTTCGGGTGCGCGTAGCCGCGGGTCCACGGCGTCGGGCAGGGCCGACGTCGCAATGAACGCCACGCCCTTGGTGGCCACCGCAGTGCGCAATTCGGCCAGGATCAACGTGGCGACCGGTTCGGCTGTCGCGGGCAACAGTGCGTCGACGTCGGTGATCAGGAGTACGCCACCGCCGGCTCGCACCGTCGCGACCGCCGAGGACACGCTGGCCAGCCGATCCTCGGCCCTCAGGGCGCCGACGTCGGGGCCGTCCAACTCGACCAGACGCCGTTCGCGACACACCGCACGCACCACGGTCGCCTTGCCGACGCCCGCCGGTCCGGACACCAATACCCCGAGGTTGGCCTTGGCGCCCAAGGTTTCCAGCAGCTTGGGCTCGTCCAGCGCCAGCTTGAGCCACTCGGCGAGCCGCGCCGCTTGAAGGTGTGAGCCCTTCAGGTCGTCGAAGCCGACCGCGGCCGCGGCCGGCGGCTGGGTGGGTGTGGTGACCGTGTGCTCACCCGTGCCCAGGCCGTCGGCGCCGCCGGCTCCGTGCGCGCCGTCGCCCCAGGTGACCAGGGAATTCGGCTGGACGCTGACCGCGCCGGCCGGGTCGACGCTGGTCACGGTGAGCAGTTCGGAGGTCCAGGTGATGCCGACCGACGAGGCCAGGGCCGTGGTGGCCTCCGACGTCGACGTGCCAGGACCCAGATCGCGGGGGAGCAGCGAAACCGTGTCCCCGACCGTCATGACCTTGCCAAGCAGGGCCAGCCGCAGCGTCGCAGGCGTTATCGAACGAGTGGCGAGCTTGGACCCGCTCAGCGTGATCGACCGCGCACCGAACACCGTCACGGGTGCGACGATCACGCTGGCGTCCTCCCGCAGCCCCGCGTTGGACAGCGTGACGTCGTCGAGCAACGCAGTCCCGGTCGCCGTGCCGGGCGGGGCCACCCCGACGACGGTCGCCGTGGTGCGCGCACCCGTCAAGGACACCGCATCCCACTCTCGAATGCCAAGGGCGGCAATAACTTCCGGATGCAGCCGGGTGACGCCCCGGCGAGCGTCCAAGGCCGAGGTGTTCAGCCGAGCGGTCAGGCGAAGGTGGGACAGCGGCGTGTCCTCACCCGGGGACTGCAATGGCTCAGTCATGACGGGTGCCGGGGCGGCGCAAACCCAGCCGCGCCGCCGAGCGGCGGTGCGGCTGCGAGCGCCGGATCGCCCGCCTAGCCTGACGTTGCACCTTCGGTTTGTCGCCCCACACCTCGGGGTGCTTGGACAGCCAGTCCTTGGTCCGTATCGCGAACGGGATGTGAATCACGTAGGCCACGATGATCGCCATGATGACGAGGTAGCCGTACTGAATCGAGGCGGCGACCAAGATCGCCAGCACGACCAGCAGCGGAAAGTACATGTTCGGCGACACCGCGAAGGTGTGCACCTTGCGCATCGGGATCCCGCTCACCGCCAGCAGCGAAACGCCGATCATCCAGATGATGACCAGCCATTCCGCGTAGTGCGTATCCCACCACGGTCCGGGGAACTGCAGTTTGGCGGCGATGGGGCCGATGGAGCCGATCGCGCCGGCCGGCGCGGGCATCCCGACGAAGTACTCCTTCTCGTACGCCGGTCCGTCCACGTCCAACATCGCGTTGTACCGGGCCAGCCGCAGCACGATGCAGACCGCATAGACCAACACGACGATCCAGCCGACCTGCGAATCCTTGAGCAGGATGGCCCAGACGATGAAGGCCGGCGCGACTCCGAAGTTGACCGCGTCGGCGAGCGAATCGATCTCCTCGCCCATCTTCGACGTCACCTTGAGCATGCGGGCGGTCCGCCCGTCGAGCGCATCCAGGATGGCGGCACCGGCCAGCAGGGCCATCGACTCGGTCGCCTTGCCCTCCAGGGCGAACTTGATCGCGGACAGCCCCAGACAGATGGCGGCGACGGTCATTGCGCTCGGCAGAATCCGCAAGCTCAGCTGCGCGGGCTTCATGCGCGGTCTCATCGCGGCAACTCCGCCAGCACCGTCTCGCCGGCGACCGCCCGCTGCCCTGGCTCGACGAGCACGTTCGACTGCTCGGGCAGGTAGGTGTCCAACCGGGAACCGAACCGGATCAGGCCGTAGGTCTCGCCGAGCGCGAGCTTGTCACCGACCTTGGCCGAACAGACGATGCGCCGCGCGATCAGGCCGGCGATCTGCACGGCCACCACGTCCAACCCGTCGGGGGTGCGGATCCACACGCTGTTGCGTTCGTTGTTGATGCTCGCCTCGTCGCGTTCGGCGGAGCCGAAGTGTCCCGGCCGGTACTTGACGGTGATCACTTCGCCGGCCACCGGCGCGCGCTGGACGTGCGCGTCGAACACCGACAGGAAGATGCTGATCCGGGTCATCGGCGTGGTCGACAAGTTGAGCTCGGCAGGCGGGACGGCCTGCTCGATCAGGGTGATGCGTCCGTCGGCCGGTGCGACGACCACCCCGGGCCGAGTGGGAGGCACGCGCGGCGGGTGGCGGAAGAAGCCTGCGCACGCTGCGGCGGTCGTCAGTCCCGCGCCCCGCAACCAACGGTGGTCCCGGCCCAGCGCGGCCAGCCCGAGGCCACCCGCGATGAACGGCAAACCCGCCGGATGCACGGGAGGCACGGTGGAGCGGACGAGGTCGACCACTCGGGAAAGCTCGGACTGCTCGGGTGCATCGGAAGGGCGCGCGGGTCTGGCCATGGGGTCTCGATTCTACGATTGGACTGAGCAAGCCGGGGCGGCTAGGCCAAGTCCCAAACCCGCACCGTGGATCCGGCCGTGAGTTCGGTGACGTCCTCGGCGAGTTCGAGCAGGCAGTTCGCCGACGCGAGCCACCGGAGATGATGCGAGGCAGGGGGACCGTAACTGGTGACGGTGCCTCGACTGCGGTCGAGTACGCCGCGCCGGAACTGGCGCTTGCCCCGCGGCGAGTTGAGCGCTTCGGTGAGCGTGGCCTGGATGCGCGGCCGCTCCGGGTCGGGCAATGACGTGGCGGCCCGCAGCGGCGCGCGAATGAACACCTCGAACGACACCAGCGCGCTGACCGGGTTGCCGGGCAGCGTGATGATCGGGGTGCCGTCCACTCGTCCCGTCCCCTGGGGCATGCCGGGCTGCATGGCGACCTTGACGAACTCGACCTCCGCGCCGAGGGCGTCCTTGACCACCTCGTACGCGCCCGCGCTGACGCCGCCGGTGGTGATGATCAGGTCGGCGCCGGTGGCGTGGCGCGCCAAGGTGTCTCGGAAGGTCGCGACGTCGTCGCCGGTCATGGTGGAGGCCACCACCTCGGCGCCGGCGTCGCGGACGGCGGCGGCGAGCATGACGGCGTTGGACTCGTAGATCTGGCCGGGTTGCAGCGGCGTACCCGGCGCGACCAGTTCGGTACCGGTCGACATCACCAGAACGCGTTGCCGCGGAACGACGTTGAGTTGGCTGATGCCCAGGGCCGCGGCCAGGCCCAGCGCCGCTGGGGTGACCGCCTGACCCGCGCGCAGCACGGTGGTGCCCGCGGTGACGTCCTCGCCGGCGAACCGCAGATGCTGACCGGGCTTGGCGCTGGCGCGGATCGTCACGGTGTCGGTGCCGCCGTCGGTGGCTTCGACGGGCACCACGGCGGTGGCACCGGCGGGCAGCGGCGCCCCGGTCATGATTCGGTGCGCGGTCCCGGGCTCGAGCCGCAGCTGATCGATGCGCCCAGCCGGGATGTCCTCGGCGACGGGCAGTTTCACGGGACTCGCATCGGAGGCCCCGGAAACGTCCTCGGCCATCACGGCATAGCCGTCCATGGCCGAGTTGTCGAAGCAGGGTAGCGACAGCGGGGCCGTCACGTCGGCCGCCAGGGCGAGCCCGAGGGCCTCGGCCAACGGGACGTCGACGGGCTGGCGGGCGGTTATCAGCGCGGCGACGGTGCGCTGATGGTCTTCGACTGATCGCATGGGCTCAGACCGGGTAGGTGACGCCGGTGAGTTCTTCGGAGACGCTCCAGAGCCGGCCCTGCAACGCTTGGTCGTGGGACTGCTTACTGGACTGCGTAACCTTCGGATTGCCGAGGAGCTCTTGAAAGCCACTGGGGCCGTAGTACTGCCCGCCCTGCGCACCGGGATCGGTGGCGGCCCGCAGGGTGGGCAGCGCGCCGCGTTCCGGGCTTTGAGAAACGAACGGCATCAGCGGACGTGCGATGGCCGGAAGGTGTCTCATCAGGTCGGTGTTGGAGAGCCCGGGATGCGCGGCCAGCGCCACGGTCGACTCGCCCGGTGTGTGAGCATGGGCCGCCAGCCGGCGCTGCAACTCGTAGGTGAACAACAGGTTGGCCAGCTTCGACTGGCCGTAGGCGGCCACCCGGTCGTACTGGCGCTCCCACTGCAGATCGTCGAAGTGGATGGCGGCCCGGATGCGGTGCCCGACGCTGGTGACC
The DNA here is from genome assembly GCA_023264755.1 of Mycobacterium sp. Classification (GTDB taxonomy): domain Bacteria; phylum Actinomycetota; class Actinomycetes; order Mycobacteriales; family Mycobacteriaceae; genus Mycobacterium. Next base: position 5,753 of record JAHFVB010000323.1, read on the forward strand.
GTGACGACGCGCGACCCCGCGACGGGCAGGAGGTGCTCCAGCAGCAGTCCGGTCAGTGCGAAGTGACCAAGATGGTTGGTGCCGAACTGAAGCTCGAAGCCGTCCTTGGTGGTCTGTCGCGGCGAGGGATACATCACCCCCGCGTTGTTGATCAGCAGGTCGATGCGCGGATGGGCCGCCTTGAGTTCCTCGGCGGAGGTGCGGATCGACTGCAATGAGCCCAGGTCCAGCGGTTGCACGGTCACGTCCGCGCGCGGGCTCGCGCCGACGATGCGAGCGGCCGCGGCATTGCCCTTGTCGGTGTCGCGCACGGCGAGCACGACTTTGGCGCCGTGGGCGGCTAGCACTCTGGCCGTCTGGAAGCCCAGTCCGGTGTTCGAGCCGGTCACGATGGCGACGCGGCCGCT
>JAHFVB010000324.1 GCA_023264755.1 Mycobacterium sp.
CTGGCGATGTCGGTGAACATGACGCTGTTCGGGCTGACGGCGCCGTTCGCGGCCGCCCTGATGGACCGGTTCGGGGTGCGCCGGGTGCTGTCGGTCGCGCTGCTGCTGATCGCCGCCGGCTCTGCGCTGTCGCTGGCGATGACGGCGAGTTGGCAGCTGGTGATGTGCTGGGGCGTGCTGGTCGGCATCGGTACGGGTTCGATCTCGATGGGCTTCGTGGCGACCGTGGCCAATCGGTGGTTCGAGCAGCGGCGCGGCCTGGTCACCGGCGTGTTGACGGCGGCCAGTGCGACGGGTCAGCTGATCTTCCTGCCGATCGTCGCCGAGGTCACGACCAGGCATGGCTGGCGCTGGGCGGCCTTGATCGTCGCCGCGGCCGCCCTGAGCGTGGTGCCGCTGGTGGTCGTGTTCATGCGGGACTACCCGCAGGACAAGGGGCTGCGGGCCTACGGCGCGAGTGCCTCCTACGTGCCCGAGACGCTCCCCACTGGGACCTTCCGCGCGGCCTTCGACGGGCTGCGCCTGGGCGCCGCGGTGCCGGCCTTCTGGTTGCTGGCTGGCAGCTTCGCCATCTGCGGGGCGACGACGAACGGGTTGATCGGCACCCACTTCATCCCGGCGGCCAACGACCACGGCATGCCGACGACCGTCGCGGCGGGGCTGCTCGCGACGATCGGCATTCTCGACGTCGCCGGCACCATCTGTTCGGGTTGGCTGACCGACCGCGTGGACCCGAGGTGGCTACTCGTCGCGTACTACGCGGGCCGCGGGCTTTCGCTGGCGCTGCTGCCGTCGCTGCTCAGCCCGCACACCGAGCCGAGCACCTGGGTGTTCGTCGTCTTCTACGGGCTGGATTGGGTGGCCACCGTGCCACCGACGATCGTGCTTTGCCGGAACTACTTCGGCGTGCGCTCGCCGGTGGTGTTCGGCTGGGTGTTCGCCGCCCATCAGCTCGGCGCAGCGGCGGCGGCGGCCGGCGCCGGTTGGTTGCGTGACGTACGAGGCGACTACAACCTGGCTTTCTACCTGGCTGCGGGCCTCTGCGCGCTCGCCGCCCTGCTTTGCCTGAACGTGCGAAACGTCCAGGTCAGCGACCCTTGAGCCGGTGCGCTGACCACCCGCGACTTTGCCGTTTCGTTATCGATGCAACTACGATTCGTCCGGCGCCGCCACGAGAGTCGGGCTCAGGACGGCGCCCTCGAAATAGTTGAGGAGCACAACGTGAAGACTCGCACCAGTCGAGCCTTGGGGGTTTCTGCCGCCGTCGCCGCCATCGCAATGTCGTTGCCGATTGCGATTACCGCCCAGGCCGACCCGCCACCCGAGCCAGTTGCCGTCAAGCCGCCGCCAGATCCGCAGGGCAGCTGCGACCCCGTGAAGGCGGAGTTGGCCGCCCAGGGCCTGGACTGGACGGCCCTGGACAAGATGCCCGTCGGCAAGGCCATCGCCTCCATCCCGTCGCTGAGCACCTTCAGCTCGGCCATCTCCGGCGGACTGAACCCCGCCGTGAACGTGGTCCCGGTGTTGGAGAACGGCCCCTACGTGGTGTTCGCGCCGACCAATGATGCGTTCGCCGCAATGGATCCCGCGGAGTTGGCGGCGGTCAAGGCCGACCCGGCCGCGCTGTACAAGCTGGACTACTACCACGTGTTCTTGGGCCTGCTCGGGCCTGGCGACGTGCAGGGCCAGCGACCGACTCAGCAGGGCAACGAGATCAAGGTCAAGGGCAAGGATGGCGACATCAAGGTCAACGACGACACCAAGGTGATCTGCGGTGGAATCCAGACCAACAACGCCCGGATCTACATCATCGATCACGTGTTGAATCCCGACGCCCCGCCCGCGCCGCTGACGCCGACTGCCGCCACCAACACCGGCACTCCGGCCACGCCGACGAGCACCACCGCGGCTCCGGCCGCGGGCTAACGCTCTTCGCGATTTCGGCGCGCTTTCCGCCCAGTGTGGGGCGGAAAGCGCGCCGAAATCGCTTGGTAGGGGTTAGAGGCCGAGGTCGCGGCCGATGATGTCCTTCATGATCTCGGTGGTGCCGCCGAAGATCGTCTGGATGCGCGAATCGACGTAGTCCCGCGCGACGCGGTATTCCATCATGTAGCCGTAGCCGCCGTGCAGCTGGACGCAGCCGTCGATGACCTTCTTGGCCGTCTCGGTGCACCACCACTTCGCCTTCGCCGCCTCGACCGCGGTGAGGTCGCCGTCCACCACTGCCTGCAGACAGCGGTCGACGTACTGCTCGGACACGTCGAGTTCGGTGTCCATCTCGGCCAGCAGGAAGCGATTGTGCTGGAAGTTGCCGATCGACTGCCCGAAGGCCTTGCGATCCTTGGCGTACTGCAGTGTCTGGCGCCAACTTTCGCGCGCCCCCGCGATCGCGGAGATCGCGATGCTGAGCCGCTCCGAGGGCAGGTTCTCCATCAGGTGATAGAAACCGCGCCCGACCTTGCCCAGCACGTTGGCCGAGGGCACCCGAACGTCCTCGAAGTGCAGTTCGGCGGTGTCCTGGGCGTGCAGCCCCATCTTGTCGAGCTTGCGGCCCCGGGTGAAGCCCGGCATGTCCCGCTCCACCACCAGCAGCGTGAACCCCTTGTGCCCGGCTTCGGGATCGGTGCGGCACACCACCACGACCAGGTCGGAGTTCAACCCCGAGGAGATGAACGTCTTGGAGCCGTTGAGGATCCAGTCGTCACCGTCGCGCACCGCCGACGTGCGGATGCCGGCCAAGTCGCTACCCGCCCCCGGTTCGGTCATCGCGACCGCCAGGATCAGTTCGCCGCTGGCGATTCCCGGCATCCAACGGGCGAGTTGTTCCTCGTTGGCCAGGTGCTTGAAGTACGGGCCCACGACGTCGTTTTGCAGACTCAACGACGGAACCGGCCCACCGTAGCGGGCCATCTCCTCGTCGATGACGGCATTGAAGCGAAAGTCATCCGACCCACCGCCGCCGTACTCCTCGGGCATGTTGAACCCGATCAGCCCGTACTTGCCCGCCGCAGTGAACGCCGACCGATCGATGAGCCGATCCGCCTCCCACTTCTCGGCATTGGGCACCAATTCACGCTCGATGAACTCACGCGCGCTTTGGCGCAGCGCTTCGTGCTCGTCCTCGAAGACGGTTCGCTTCATCAGTTCCTCTTCTTCTACTTGGCTTGCCAAACGGGGGCGCGCTTCTCTGCGAACGCCCGCGGTCCTTCCTTGGCGTCTTCGGAGCGAAGGACGCCACCGATTTCGCGCGCTGTCCGCTTCCAGCCCGGTTCGTCGCCGGTGACTACGCCTTCGTCGACGCCGTAGGCCACCCGCTTGGTGGCCCAAACCGCAAGCGGCGCATTGCCGGTGATGCGGTCCGCCAAGGCCAGGGCAGCCTCGACGACGGTGCCGTCGGGTACCACCTGATTGATCAGGCCCCACGTGAGCGCATCGGTCGAAGTCATCGGCTCACCGGTGAACAACAACTCCATCGCCACCTTGCGCGGCAGGTGGTCGACGATGCGAAACACTCCTCCGGCCGCGGCGATGAGCCCACGCTTGACCTCCGGCAATCCGAACATCGTGCGTTCTTCGGCGACGACCAGGTCACTGGCCAGCGCCAGTTCGGTGCCGCCGCCGAGGGCGGTGCCGTTGACGGCCGCGATGGTGGGCTTGTCGATGTAGTGCTGTACGTACCCGGCGAAGCCCCACTCTGCGTGTTCGGGGTGGAAGAGGTTCTCCCGTCGCGAGATCGCCTTGAGATCGGCTCCCGCGCAGAAGGATTGACCCGCGCCGGTGAGCACGACCGCCCGCACCTCGGGGTCGTCCTGCGCTGCCTGCAGCGCGTCGCCCACGGCGATGCTGACGGCGGCGTTGATGGCGTTGCGGGCCTCGGGCCGGTTGAGGGTGATCAGGGCGACGTTGCCCCGACGCTCGACCAGTGCGCCGGGGGCCTCCGACGGGGCGGGTGCCGTCACAGCAGTTCGAGGATGGTGGCGTTGGCCTGGCCGCCGCCCTCGCACATGGTCTGCAGTCCGAACTGAATCCCGTTGTCCCGCATGTGGTAGAGCATGGTGGTCATGATGCGGGCGCCCGAGCCGCCGAGCGGGTGGCCGAGGGCGATGGCCCCGCCGTTGGGGTTGAGCTTCTTCTCGTCGGCGCCAATGTCCTTGAGCCAAGCCATCGGCACGGGGGCGAAGGCCTCGTTGACCTCGAACACGCCGATGTCGGCCAGTCGCAGACCCGAACGCGCAATCGCCTTCTGGGTGGCCGGAATCGGCGCACTCAGCATGATCACCGGGTCGGCGGCGGCCAGCACCGCGGTGTGCACCCTCGCCAGCGGCTTGAGCCCCAACGACTTCGCCTTCTCCGCGGACATGAACAGCAGGGCCGCCGAGCCGTCGGAGATCTGCGACGCGTTGCCCGCGTGGATCACCCCGTCCTCCTTGAAGGCCGGCTTGATGGTGGCCATCTTCTCGATGGAGCCGCCCCGGCGGATGCCCTCGTCCTTGAGTACCAGGTTGCCCTCGGCGTCCTTGATGCCGACGATCTGATCGTCGAAGGCGCCGGCATCCTGTGCCGCGGCTGCCTTTTGGTGCGAATCGAGCGAGAACTGGTCGAGCGCGGTGCGGTCGAAGCCCCATCGCTCGGCCATCATCTCGGCCCCGACGCCTTGGTTCGGGGTCTGGGTGTAGCGGGCGCGGAACGACTCGGGGTAGGGGTGCCCGCCGTTGGCCAGCGACGCGCCCATCGGGGTGCGCGACATCGACTCGACGCCTCCGGCGACGACGACGTCGTAGTGTCCGGCGACGACGCCGGCGGCGGCGAAGTGCACCGACTGCTGGCTGGAGCCGCACTGCCGGTCGACGGTCACGCCCGGTACCGTTTCGGGCCAGCCGGCGGCCAGTACCGCGGTGCGCGCGATGTCGAGCGCCTGCTCACCGGCCTGCATGACGCAGCCCCAAATGACGTCGTCGACGAGCTCCGGGTCGACGCCGGCGCGCTGGACCAGGCCGTTGAGCACCTGTGCGGACAATTCGCCGGGGTGGACACCGGACAGTCCGCCGTTGCGCTTGCCAACTGGCGATCGAACGGCCTCGACGATGACGGCTTCAGCCATGAAACTTCTTCTCCCTTGAAGTGGTGCCTGACGAGTTGGTCGGGTACTCCGAACGTAGAGCAGAAGGTTTACTAGGTCAACCTACTAGTTGGTAGGCCCGAACGGCGTTCTTCGGCCGCTGAGACGTCCACATGTTTTACTGAGTTGTACAACCAGCCGCATCGGCGCTCCAGGATCAGGAGATGCATTGGCCCGCCACACCCCCTTGGCCCCCATGATCGGGCCCGAAGGCGTCCCGGTGCTCACCGGTGCGCCCATTCGGTCGCCGAAGACTGCGGAGCTGGTGGCGGGCACGCTGCGTCGCATGGTCGTCGAAGGCCAGCTGCGCGACGGCGACTTCCTGCCGAACGAGGCCGAGTTGATGTCGCACTTCGGCGTCAGCAGGCCCACCCTGCGCGAAGCGGTCCGGGTGCTGGAATCCGAACGGCTCGTCGAGGTGCGCCGGGGTTCGCGCACCGGGGCCCGCGTGCGCGTGCCCGGGCCGGAGATCGTCGCCCGCCCGGCGGGCCTGCTGCTCGAACTGTCCGGCGCCACCATCGCCGACGTCATGGTGGCCAGAGCCGGCATCGAACCGATGGCGGTCCGCCTGCTCGCGGAATCGGCCACTCCGGAGGCCCTCGACGAGCTCGATGCGATGCTCGCGGAAGAAATTCCGGCGGGCTGGCAGTCCGGCCGACTCGCCGAGGCAACCGGCGACTTCCACCGCCGCATGGTGGAACTCTCGGGCAACGCCACCCTGACGATCATCGCGGGCATGCTGCACGAGATCACGGTGCGTCACACCGCGTTCGCGATCAAGGAGCATCGGCAGCTGTCCAAGGCGGACTACGACAAGGTCACCAAGTCGTACCGGCGCCTGCTGCAGCTGGTGCGCTCGGGCGACGGGCCGGCCGCCGAGGCGCACTGGCGCAAGCATCTGGACGCCGCCCGCGACCTGTTGCTCAAGGGGCTCGAGGACGTCAAGGTCCGCGACGTGATGGGCTGACCCGGAAGAAACTTCGAAGAAGACAGCGCCGTCGGGTGGGCTCAATGATGCGTGCGCAGTTTCG
>JAHFVB010000325.1 GCA_023264755.1 Mycobacterium sp.
CTATGGCGCGCAGGGACCACATCAACCAGCCGGATTTGTTCAGCATCGAGGAAGGCGACGACACCCGTGACCGAGTGGATGCGCCAGGCGGTCAACGACGTGTACCCGAGGTGGCTGCCGCTGCCGGAGGACTGGACGCCCGAACAGACCGAACAGCACCTGGCCGCCGAGACAGCACGGCTGGACCGGATGGCCTCGGAGCTGGCCGACCAGCTGGCGAGCACCGCGATCGAGAGCTGGACCGAACGACAGGGAGCACACCCGGACTACCTGACCACAGTCCGGCTCCGGGAGACCGCATTGCAGAACGCCCGGGAGCTGATCGTTCGCCAGGAGCTGTACGACCTGATCGAGCAGGAGGAGGAACCGGAGCAGACGGTGCCGGTCGACCCGCCGCTGCACCAGCCGGTGCCCGCGAGCCAGGTGCCGTGGAATCTGCGGTGGAACGACGCCCGCTACCGAACGGACCCCGGGGAGCAGATCGACGCGCTGGCCGAGATGGTGTGGCCGGACCCGGACTTCTCGGTGATGTTCCGCATCAAGGCGGCGTACCTGCTGATCGCCCGAATCGAGGACCAGCTTCCGGTACCGGACGGCCCCCGACATCCGTTGGCAGCGGAACTGGCACCGCTGGTGTACGCGGACCTGGTGGCCGACGGCTACCCCGAGCAGTAACACCCGAGCCACAGCTCTCCCTCTTCGAGGACTTCGACCAGCCCACCGACCCGCGCAGCATCGACCCCGGCGGCACCCCGCTGCCGCCGCCGCGCATCCCCACCCCAGTCACCGCGGCGCCGGCAGACCTTCCCATTCGGCCGATCCCGGCGCCAGCCCCGGCCGCCCGGGGCTACCGGATCGTCTACACCGACCTGGCCACCGGCACCATCACTGCCACCGACCTGGCCGGCGACATCGCCGCCGCTGTCACCACGGTGCGCGACCTTGGCGGCTACGACGAGTACACCCGCGACGAGACCACCGCGGAGTTCCACAGCGCCACCGGACGCGCCTACATCGAAGCCGCCACCGGACCCGAACCGGTCGTCGGCCGGCTCTTCACCGGCCCATCCGAGCGCCGGACCCCACCGGAGCCCCGGCACCAACACCCCACTGACACGGCCCCCACGCCCACACTCTCGCCAACCACGGTCACCACTGCTGCCGCAGCGGCGACACCCGCGAACGTCGAAACCGCTCCTGCCCGAACCGAAATCGTCGCCGACGCGGCAGAAACGCCCGCGGCCGAGGCCCCGGTCGCCGCCGAACCCATCACGTTCCGGCCCGGCACCAACGTCCGCGTCCCCTCGGGCACCAAAGCCCGAATCCAGGCCAACCTCGCCGCTATCGACGTCATCGAACGCCTCCGGCGTGAGGACCGGCCCGCCACCGCCGTTGAGCAAGAGGTGCTGGCCAGCTGGTCCGGGTGGGGCGCCTGCGCGGACCTGTTCGATCGGCGCAGCGACAACTATGCACGCGAGCGCGAGCACCTGCGCGACATCCTCGGCCCAGACGGCTACCGCGCCGCCGAAGCGAGCATCCTCAACGCCCACTACACCGACCCGGCCATCGCCCAGGCCATGTGGGACGCCGTGCGGGACGCCGGATTCAGCGGCGGACGCGTCCTCGAACCCGGCTGCGGCTCAGGCAATTTCATCGGCCTGGCACCCCCGGACGCGGTGATGGTCGGCGTCGAGAACGACCCCATGACCGCCGCCATCGCCGCCGCCCTGTACCCCCACGCCCAAATCCGCGCCGAAGGCTTCGAAACCACCCGCGTACCGACCGCGTCGTTCAGCGCCGTCGTCGGCAACGTCCCGTTCGGCAACTTCGCCCTGGTGGACCCGGCCCACAATCCGGGCCGATTCTCGATCCACAACCATTTCATCAACAAGGCCATTGCCCTGACCGCGCCCGGTGGGTACGTCACCGTGCTCACCTCCCGCTACACCATGGACAGCATGGACACCCGGGCCCGTCGCGCGATGGCCGCCCAGGCGGAGCTGGTCGGCGCGGTGCGGCTGCCGTCGACCGCGTTCAAGCGTGTCGCCGGCACCGAAGTCGTCACCGACATACTGGTGTTGCGCCGCAAAGACATTGACGCCGCCGCCGACGAGGACATGACCCGGTGGATCGACACCGAAACCCTCGTCCTCGAGGACGTCGAGCAGCTCGTCGACGACGGCGTGTTCAAGCCCGAGCACGTCGATGGCGCACTCAACATCAACGAGTACTTCCGCAACCACCCAGAAAACGTCCTGGGGCGGCTGGCCCTGGGCCAGGGCATCCACGGATCGGCGACCCTCAAAGTCGTGGGGGACCACAGCGCCGACGAGTTGGCCGGCCAGGTGCGTAACCGGCTTGGTGCGATCATCGAGCACGCCCAGGACCGCGGCCGTGGCCTGACGGCCACCCCGGAATCGCTGATCGACGTTGACGCCACCGTGTTCGATCCCGGGTTGCTCACCGCCGCCGACCGTGCCGAACGCCCCATCCCGGACACGCTGCGCTACAACGAAGCCACCGACAGCATCCAACGGTGGAACGAATACGCCTGGGTTGAGCAGCGTCTCCCGAAAAAGCGCTTGCGCGAGACTCGTTCGCTCATCGAGCTGCGCGACGCCGCCCAGTCGGTGATCGCCTCCCAGCGCGACGATCAGCCACTTGAGGTGCGCGAGCAGCTACGCGCGCACCTCAACCGCCTCTACGACGCCTACGTCGCCGAACACGGCGCCGTCAATCGGTTCAAGTGGATTTACCCCGCCCCGCCCACGCAGGAATCGCACGACCGAAAGGTCGCCAAGGCCGAAGAGCGATGGCGCAAAAGCCACGGCGAGGACGGTGTTCCGTATCGCGGGCCGGTCCCCGAGCATCTGCGCGAGCAGTGGTCGGAAGAGGCGTGGGAACCGGCCAGCCCGTTCAAGCGCCGGCCCCACCTCGAAGGCGGGATGAAAGACGATCCCGGCTGGGCACACGTGGCCAGCTTGGAGATCTTCAACGAGCTCACCGGCGTCGCCACCAAGGCCCCGATCTTCTCAGTCGATGTCCTCACCGCCCGCACCGTGCCCGAGGCCGCCGCCACCATCAGTGACGCCCTGGCCATCAGCATGGACCAGCGGCACCGCATCGACATCGACTACATCGCCACGCTTTTGGGCGTCGACACCGACACCGCCCACGAGCAGCTGCGCGGCATGGCCTACCCGTCGCTGTACGACCCTGACGAACTGGTGCCGGCAGTAACGGCACTATCAGGCAATGTGCGCGAAAAACTCGCCGCCGCAACCGATGCCGCGCAGCGCAACCCGGTCTACGACGAGTACGTGACCGCGCTGCGCGAGGTGATGCCCCGCGATAAGGAAGCCTCCCAGATCAAGACGCGGCCCGGAGCCCCGTGGATCGACGCGAAATACATCGCCCAGTTCGCCAAGGAGACGTTCGGCGCCGAGCGGGTCACCGCCGACCACGTCGCCGGGTCCTGGTCAATCGAATGCGCGCAGCGTGAACGCGGCACAGTCGCCATGACCGAAACCTGGGGCACCGATTCCAAAGACGCAATCGAACTGCTCGACGCCCTGTGCAACTCCAAACCCATTGTGGTCAACCGTCCCGCCGAGGTCGTCGCCGAAACCGGCGGACCAGCCATGGATTTCGAGGCTACATCGGCAGCGCAGGCCAAAGCCACCAAGATCACCCAGGCATTCCAGAAATGGATTTTCGCCGACGACACCCGCCGCGACATCTTGGTCGCCGAGTTCAACCGCCGATTCAACAGCCTGGTCGCCCCCAAGCACCGCGGCGAGCACCTGACACTGCCGGGACTGTCCGAGAAATTCTCCCCGCACCCTTACCAACGCGACGCGGTGGCGAGGATAATCGCCGAACCGACAGTGCTTTTGGACCACGTCGTGGGCGCCGGCAAGACAGGGTCTGCCCTGATGGGCATGATGGAACTCAAGCGCCTCGGCCTGGTATCGCAGCCCTGGTTCGTGGTGCCCAACCACATCATCGAGCAGGTCGGCCGCGAAGCCGCCCAGTGGTATCCAGCGGCACGCATCCTGCTCGGCGCCGCCGGAACCGACCCCGAGGACCGTCGCCGGTTCGTCTCCCAATCCGCGGCCGCCGACTGGGACATGGTCATCGTGCCCCAAAGTCTTTTCAGCAAAATCGGAGTCAACGACGACACCCTCCGCGACCACATTCAGCGCCATCTCGACGAACTCGACAACAACAAGGATCGCGCAGCGACCTCGGTCAGCAAGAAACGCATCGAGGCGCAGAAGAAGCGCCTGGACGCTCGACTGAAAGACCTGACCAAACAGGAGCGCAAAGACAAGGGTCTGCGGTTCGAGCAAAGCGGGTGCGACTACCTCGTCATAGACGAGGCCCACATGTTCAAAAACAAAGGGCGCCTGAGCAATATCGAAGAACTCTCATGCGCCAGCGGTGCGCAGCGCGCCGAAGACCTCGCCATGAAACTCAACGTACTGCGCGAACGGCGCCGCCAGGAAGGCCGCGCCGCAGGACTGCGCGAGGACCAGATCGTCGAACGTGTCGCCACCTTCGCCACCGGCACCCCCGTGGCCAACAGCCTCGGCGAACTCTGGGTGATGCAAAACTATCTGCGACCCGACCTGCTGGCGGCCGCCGGCGTCGCCGACATCAACGACTGGGGCGCGGCCTTCACCACCACGGTCAGTACCGTCGAATTCAACGCCACCGGAACATCACTGCGCCCGGTCACCCGAGTAGGAAAGTTCTGCAACCTGCCCGAGCTGCTCGCGCTGTCGTCGATCTTCACCGACGTCGTCACCCGCGACGAAGTACCCATGCAGTTGCCGACACTGGTCGATGGCCACCGCAGCGTCATCAGCCTGACCCCCGACCAGGTCGTCAAAGACTTCATCACCGACCTCGGCTGGCGCCTGGACCACCTGGACCCGCGCCGACCCGACAAAGACAACACCCTCAAGTGCGCCAACGACGGCCGCAACGTCAGCCTGGACCCCCGGATGGCGAACCTGCCCGCACCGCAAGAGTCCCGAGCAGGCCGCGCGGCCGACGAGATCATGCGCATCCACCATGCCACCGCCGACCGCGTCTACCGCGACGCCGACACCGGGGACATTTCACCCATTCGCGGCGGCCTGCAGATCGTGTTCTGCGACCGTGGAACACCATCAAAAGACAAGCGGCAGTTCACCATGTACGGCGCGATCCGCGACGAACTCGTCGCTCGCGGCATGCCCGCCGACAAGATCGCGTTCATCCACGAAGCTGTCAAACCGGCCGACAAGCTCGCCTTGCAGCACCGCTGCCGCAGCGGCGAAATCTCTGTGCTGATCGGCTCAACCGAGAAGATGGGCACCGGCACCAACGTCCAAACACGCGCCACCGCACTGCACCACATCGACGTCCCCTGGCGGCCAGCAGATCTAGAACAGCGCGAAGGACGCATCATCCGCCAAGGCAACCAGAACGACGAAATCGAAATCCTCACCTACGTCACCGAGGGTGCGTTCGACACCGTCATGTGGCAGAAAGTGGAAGCCAAAGCCAAATTCATCGAACAGGTCAAGCGCGAGAACGTCGACGTCGACGAAATCGAAGACCTTGGGGGAGGGGATATCTCAGGCGCGGCGGCCGAAACCAAAGCCATCGCCACCGGCGATCCCCGGTACGTCAAGCAGGTCCAGCTCGACGACGACGTCAAACGACTCACCGCCCTAGAAAACGCCCACCTGGACGCCGGCGCCCGACGAGACCGACAGCGCCGCGACACCGAACGCGAACTGGCCGCCACGAAACAAGAACTCGCCAACATGGAGCCGATCTTCGCCGACGTCACCGCACGCGCTGACAAACCCGTGCACGTCACCGTGGCCGGCCAGGCATTCGCCGAACGCAAAGACGCCGCCGAACCGTTCGCCGCCGCCTGCCGTGATGCCTTCTTGAAACTGAAAAACGCTAGCAGCCTGCAATCCCGCCCCCTGGACGCCACCATCAACGGCATCACCATCACCGCCAGCCGCAGCTACGTCCGCGGCGAACTGTGGCTCAAGCTCGACGTCCCATCGACCACCGTCACCATCGAGGACGCCGAAGTTCTGGCCACCGCACCCACCATCGGCGGCGACACCCACGCCGCGAAAG